>NZ_CP121451.1:6600000-6824844 GCF_029689945.1 Paenibacillus amylolyticus
CATGCGTATGCTGAAGCTCATCATGTGCCTGGCTCAATTCGACATGTACAGCCTGTAATTCGGCATAATGACGCTCGCTCTCTCGCCTGCTCTCCCGTTTGATCCGTGCTCCCCAGCAGAAAATGTACGTGACAATATAAGCCATCGTATATAACCAAATCTGATGTAATTCCACTCCGGCGGCATACAATAATAGCCCGTTACCTACTAGAATGATTAAACCCAGCCACCAGGAACGGAATACGGGCAGATTCAACGCAGCATATCCGATGAGATAAAAGGTAAGCTCAAAAATACGATACTCTGCATGGAACAATACCGCATAGAGAAGCGTAGCCGCCCAGGTTAAACCAATCATGATCGTACGAATTCGATCTTTTTTTAGCCAGTTCGGTGTCCAGACCAGTACAAAGTAAGGTAAACGGATAACGAGACCTGCACACAAACCGAGCCAGGTGAATGGTTCCATTGGGCTGACCAGATTATACAACAGCAACAGACTAAGAATCATATCCCCTGTGTGATCAGCCATAAATTTTCGTATGTTATCCAACGCGACAAGTTGATTCCTCATAAGTATCCTTTCGCATCACCTTGAATCCACCGAGCCTGACCGGATGACTTCTCGTAAGGATTCCAGTGTAATTTGGGCTATACGTTGAACTAACTATACCTTGGCATGCTGCATGTGACGAACCCGATAATAAATGATAAACCGACGTGCGGCAATACTTCCAAGCGGTATAAATAACAATGCACTGCTCAGAGCAACAACGCTGTGATGTACATCCATTGTGCTAATGTAATGTTTAACCAACATGATGATGATAAGTACAATAGCTGTGCCCATGGAACCTTTAGACATCACTTTGCCAGTCACCGCATCCACCGCAGCCGTTCCATCCAGGCACGCCACAGACCTATCCCGCAACCAATGACCAGAAACATAATATATAAGAGCAACGTCAATCCTGTAAGAGGTACTTGGGATATATTGAAAAAGATTGCGACCGCAACAATCACAGGCAGCATCCACATGCGATCAAGCTTAACTTCTTTTTCCCTCATCGATAACAATACAATAATCAAACCTGTAATCACCATATTCAACATTTAACATTCCTCGCTTTCTTTCATTTTATCGTCTCTTCTTACCGTTCCATCTAGGAACAGTATAACCAGCCCGAAGTAAATAAAAGTCCACCCGCAGGTGGACTTTATGCATTTTCACTTCCATCTGTAGGTGGATCGTGTTGAAAGACCAAGAAGTTCAGGTGCATGTTATATCTTGAAAGGTTTCAGGGATGCTTGCAGCTCTGCCGAAACGTCAGACAAAATAGCCGCAGATGCCTTGATCTGCTCTACCGACTTGAGCTGTTCATGAACCGATCCGGCAGCCTGTTGTGAATTGGTACTGGCCGTCTGCGCATGACGAGCAATCTCATGTACGGAAGCCACAATCTGCTCCACGCCTGCGGACATCTCTTCACTCGTCGCAGCCATATCCTCAATCTCTGTTGCCATACGCAAGTTTGTATCCCGGATCAGGCTGAAGTTTTGTTCCGTCTCCCGGGTCAAGCGCAGACCTTCTTGCACTTCCTCCTTCACTCTCGACATGGCCGATAACGATTGCTGCATATCTTGTTCCATCGCTTGGACGAGATCTTCAATACGATCTGAAGAGTCTCCAGCTTGTTCAGCCAGTTTACGAACCTCGGTAGATACCACGGCAAATCCTCTGCCATGTTCCCCGGCTCTTGCCGCTTCAATGGATGCATTGAGGGCGAGCAGATTCGTTTGATTCGCAATCTCATGAATGGTGGAAACCATCTGGCTAATCTGTGCCGACTTGCCTTCCAGCATGCGAATGACTTCATCCGTTCTGGTAACGGAGGATTCAATCGTGGACATCTGCTGAACGGTAAGTTGCACCGCTACACCTCCCGTTTCTGCCTGGTTGCGTGAGTATATAGCAGAGTCCGAGATGCTGGAGGCCTTGTCTGCCATGCGTTGTACGCCTATAGCCACTTCTTCCATGGCCTGAAGATTCTCTTCTGTACTGATCGTCTGGCTCTCGGCTCCCTGTGCCACTTGTTCAACGGAGGACGCAATCTGCGCCGATCCTTTGGCCGTTTGATCCGCAATCTTCAGCAGCAGCCCGGTCGAATGCCCCGCTTTCTCCGCAGCCTGAAGTCCCCCTGAATGATGACCTGCAGATTGCTTCTCATCTCATTGTATCCCGTGCCCAACATGCCAATTTCATCTTGAACATGGTCTACAACCGGTTGTGTAAAATCACCCGTACCCGCACGCTTAATCGCCACGGATACCCGTTCGATGCGTACTTTTACTCTGCGAACGTACCACAGGATCAAGATGATTGCGACCAACATCGCAAGCAGGAATACGATGAGGAATGTCTTGAGGAACGAGGAGATAATCACATCAATTAATGATTGGGAAGCACCAACATAGAAAATTCCGATAATCTCTTCGGATGCGTTCTTGATTGGTTCATAGGCCGTTTGATATTTCTGACCCACCACCACGGCTTCACCGAAGTATTTTTCCCCTTGCTGCAAAACGGTCTGGGCGACCTCGTCTGATACCTTCGTGCCTACAGCACGCTCCCCGTCTACCATGACGTTAGTAGCGACACGTTCATCACCTCGGAAGATGGTCACCGTGTCGCCAGATGCTTGTCCAATCTCATCCACCAGTTCAAAGTTGCCTTCCAATGCAGTATCTCCCTTGAATAACTGACCGTCTTTGATAGCCCAATCGCCTGGATGCTTATATGTAATGATATGATTCGCCATCTCCAGATCTCGCTTCGCCTTCTCTGTAGCAAATGTCGTAATTCCCTGTCTCATCTCCAGGATTACACTTACCGCCACGGCTGAAGAGAAGACGATAAATATACTGATAACGATCAAACTGATTTTGGTACCGATGCTCATGCTTCGCATGTGTGTGAGCCACCCTTTTCCCTATGTAATTGTGGGGATATTCAAGCCGATTTCAATTCCGTTTCGAATATCACTATAGTCTTATCGGTAGGAGTGTTCACAATATTTATAATATTTCAGTGACATTTATCACAGTTGCCAAAAATAAAAATCACATTTTTTCCGCTTTCTCCGTAATTATGTGAGAACAATCTGCTGGTTGGAAATTAAATATCAATCTGGAACGATAAATTGGATATGTCTTCGCTCCTTCCAATCTACAAAAGCAGCACAAAAGGGATTCGATCTGACCATCGAATCCCTTTTCTCGATCTCCGTACAACAAAGCTGCTCTTCAGGAGATCTTGCTTATTTGGATGTAAGGCTTACTTGTGCAGTAGTTTGATCCCAATCCACGCTCAGTCCCAGTCCTTCGGAGATGAAGCGAACCGGCACGAGTGTACGACTGTTTTGAATGATCGCTGGCGCATCAATTTCGAATGTTTCCCCATTCACGGTTGCAGTGCTGCTTCCGATCTTGAGCACAAGAGTCTGGTCATTCAGAACGGTAGTTACGGTTTTCGCTGTTTTGTCCCAAGTCACTTCTGCACCAAGGGCTTCAAGGATTGCATTGACAGGTACCATTACTCTTCCGCTTTGCTGCAAGGGGTCCTGATCCGGGAAGGTGATTGATTTACCATCAAGTGTTACGGTAATGGTTTTGTCGGTTGTTCCGGATGAAGTATTCGAACCCGTCTCTTCCGCAGTCTCAGGCAGCGGCGTTACTTCACGCCCAAGTTGCTCTTGCAGATTCGCAAGGCGGTTCAGTGCAAATGTTGTTAGCGATCCAGCCGCCATGGAGCCCATACCTCCGCCTCCACCACCAAAGTTACCACCAGGACGTGTCTGCGTATTGCCTGTGCTATTTGTTGTTGCTGTTCCCGTTGTGCCATCAGGAGCTGTTGCTCCATCTGGAGGTGTCATTCCTTCGAAACCTTCAGGCGGCGTCATGCCTTCCATGCCCTCAGGTGGTGTCATTCCCTCAAACCCTGCTGGTGGTGTACCGCCCATACCACCCGCTGCTGCATCTGCATTTGCAGAATAAGCAATGTTGGATTCAAACTGTTCGATCGTATAGAATTTCGTTGGATCGGCTTCTACATAAGGACGAATCTCATCAGCAAGGTCCGTAATGCGATCCTGAATGCCTTCCATGTAGTCCGTCAGTTCGTTGACGTAGCTCATATATTTTTCTTTATACTCCGGCACAGCAAGCAGGTTATTAATCATTGGTACATTTTCCATGCTTATGCCCAGTACAGGCTCATCCACAGATACGTTTGTTGCGTTGGTGTTGGTCGTGGTTGATCCAGTTGTTGTGCCACGTCCGCCTCCACCCGAGTATCCGTTGAAGGACATGTTAAAGTCCCAAGGTACAACGGTGAACTTGCCGTCAGCATCACTATAGAGCATGTAGTTGTGCCCTTTGTCGCCGTTATAGCTGTCATAGTTGCCAAGCACCATGTTGCCTGCAATATATTGAAGCGCCGAATCCACGTCGAGCACACTTTCAATATCGCCTTTCTCACCTTCTGGCATCTCGTTCAGCGTTTGGATGAAGGTTTTTAATTTGGCTTTGTCCTTATCCGTACCCAGGTCTTTGGTAATTGTGCTGTAGTCGCTGCCCTCTTCATATTGAAGATAACTCTTCTCATCCGTATCATAGAGGACGCCTTCTTCGTAATCTTCACCGTAGTTGCGCTCCAGATAGCTGTCATCCACCGCTTCAACACCAGTATAGAAGCCAACCAGCTCGCCGTTAACATACAGATTGACATAGTTGGTCATCGGCACATCCATGCCAATACTGCGAAGCGCTTCATAGTGGAGAACTTCACGCATGTATGATGGATCCGCGTAATTGTTGTTCAGAACCATTTTATCCAGTCCAAGCAAGGTTTGTGTTTTGTCGTATTTGTCAAACTTCAGTCTGAAGCTGTAACGGTCCGAATCTTCCATTGAAGATACGGCTTTCAGGGTCAGATTGCCCTTGGTCGAGAAACCAACGTTGTCCAGCTTGTTGCCATCCACTTCCACACTCACATTCTTGTAATCCTTATCCAGCGGACTTTCGAGCATGCTATTCCAATCTGCTTCATCAATCGTTACATTCACGTCAATGACGTTATCCGTCTGGAACAATGATTCATACGCTTGCGTCACGCCTGCACTTGTCGTTGTCGCTGTACTTTCTGCAGCATATACCGCATTCGGACTGGCAAGGAGACCAAAAGATGACGTTACCATGGTGACGGATAATGCCGTTACTGCTGCTTTTCGTAATAAATTATTCAAAATGATAAATCCTCCTTCTTGGTTTCTGTTAAGCAACTGAGGCTTATGTAACCATGGTAGAGGACGAACCTTTAGTGAATCTTAAATGAATGGTTACCATCAAAACACACCTGTGATTCATGGTCCAAAAGAAGAATTCGTCGACATACATGAAGTCATGCAAAAGCGCAATTTAATTCTATGGAACCGGTTCATAAGACCTATTTTACTTGAAATATCTAACATTAGTATGTCGAAATAACGATATAAAAGAGGAGTAGAACTTACCTGGAGTTCGTATACGTGAATATTAAAATACAGTACGAAAACTTTTACAGAAGTACAAAAAAAGCATTTAATAGATCCAAAATTACATAGCGTCTACAACGTCCAGGATAAGTCCTTCGTCACAATCATAGAAGGAGTGAACAACCTTGTTTAAAAAGCTTCGCTGGAGTACCATGCCTTTCTTCATCAAAAATTTGGTCATCTCATTCGGTAGTATCACTTTGATTGGTGTAATCCTGATTACTGCCGCGTATCAATTACAAAAAAACATCTTGGTTGAACAGTTGCACGACCAGGCCACCGTCATCACCCAGAAATGGTACGACGATCTCGACACTGCCAAAGTGGCAGAAGCAGCTAAGGAAAAAAGCTACACCGGTCCTGCACAGCAGGAAATGAAAACGTATCTTGATTCCATCCATGAATTCTATCCAAACATCGCACAGGCGTACATTTTCGGTTCAGAACTTGAAGAAGGCAACGGAACGTCCATCATCGCCATTCCAACGAACCTGTTGCAACCCTTCGAGGAAAGTAATCTGCCCGCAGGTGCCATGTATCCGCTCCCCCAAAATAACGTCGTAGTGCTGGAACAGATGAAAAAGGACGGGAAGCCTGCATTCAGTGATTTCTACACGGATGAGTACGGAACCTGGACCACCCTGATCTACCCTATCAATAACGCAGATGGCTCCATGTATGCTGCTCTTTACTTCGATGTGGATGCGAGCGCCGTTCCGAAGGGACTTAATGAATTGCTCACATACGGATTGATGTTCCTTGTCGGATTCCTGATCCTGTTCATGGTGCTGCAATTTATTTTGCTGAAGAGAACATTGCTTCCAATTCGCAACCTGATGAAAGGGATTGAAGAGGTCAGCACGGGTAATCTGGACGTAACCATTGATACCGGGCGAGATGATCTCGGTGTGATCAACGAGAAGTTCAATGCGATGATTCATCGCTTCAATACAACGATCTACAAAGTGCAGAATACTTCACATCACCTCTCGGAGTCTTCCAAACAGCTGCTGGGCATTTCCGAGAAAAATAATGCGAACATTCAATCCATCAGCCACAACATCCGGGAGATATCCACCGGACTGGTGTCTCAGGACAAAGCAACAGTGGAGAATGCACGTGCCATGACAGAGATGTCAACGGTCGTACAGACCATCGCCAGCAGTTCAGCTGATGTGGCAGACGAAGCACTCAGCATGGAGCAGCGCTCCAGTACGGGTAATGTGGTGATGCAGCAAGTTATTGAGCAGATGCGTCTGATCTCCGGTGCAGTGCAAAATACGTCAAACTCGATTCAGTCGTTGGAAAATAACTCGAATGAGATTAGCAACATCGTTAATCTGATTACGGAGATCGCCGGGCAAACCAACTTGCTGGCCCTCAATGCTTCCATTGAGGCAGCACGGGCAGGTGAAGAAGGACGAGGTTTTGCCGTCGTTGCAGGCGAGGTGCGTAATCTGGCAGAACAATCTCAGGAATCAGCCAAGCAGATTCGACAGTTAATTGAGGAGATCCAGCGGGATATCACTCAGTCTGCCGCGGCGATGCAGTTGGGTTCCAAGGAAGTAATGAAAGGCTTGGAAGTTACGCAAGAGACAGGCGTATTCTTCGAAGATATTCTGACTGCCACGAACAAAGTTGCAAACCAGATTCAGGATATCTCCAGTTCCACCGAAGAGATCTCGGCAGGCACACAGGAAATGTCCGCCACGGCGGATGAACTCTCTGCCAATGTCAGCAAGGCAGCAAGCAGCAGTAAACAAATTGAGCAGTCCATTGAAGAGCAGGAAGCCTCCATGGCTGCCATTGTAAGTGCCTCCGATGAACTCTCGGTTGTATCCGAGCAACTGCAAGAACTGATTTCATTCTTTAAAGTACGAGCAGATTAGAATTAAGTAAGATACAGATACAGGGATAGATACGGATAAAAATAATAAGAAACAGTAAAAACCAAGGCTCACGAGGGGACTGACTCGAAGCCTTGGTTTTTTTGTTGTTACCCGATCTTTTACCTGGAAATATTGTTTTCAATTTTCACACTCACATTATGACAATGATCACATCCTCCTTCCCAGTTCAAGTGCTACATTTGTTAACGACCAATTGACCAAAATAGTAAAATGGTCATTCAATAAGTTGCCCTACCATTATCCTTTCAACCTACAAGGAGGTGTATATGCGATGAAAACGATAGATCGAAGGCAACAGGTGATGGACTCTGCCGAGAAATCCTTTGCCCTGTTTGGCTACAAGGCCACAACGATGGAACAGGTGGCGAGACTTGCCAATGTGGGCAAGGGAACGATCTATACTTTTTTCGAAAATAAAGAAGAACTGTTCAGCGAGATTCTGCGGTCGATCATTGCGGATATGAGACAGATTACAGAGCGGACCGTGAAGGAAGAGAACGCCTTTCTGGATAACGTGCATATGAGCATGGATTCTTTGCTGGAGTACCGGGAGGAACATGAGCTGTTGATCAAGCTTTTTCAGGAGGTCAACGAATTCGGTACACCGCAGGCCAAGGAAGGTCTGCAAACAGTGGAAACTGCCATACTCGAATATCTGGAGCGTCAGGTCAGCCGTGCCATGGAGTTGGAGCAGATTCGCAGGGATGATCCCAAGCTGGTTTCATTTGTCCTGCTGAAGCTGTATGTCACCTTAACCTCGGATTGGAACAAAGCGCATCCTACACTGCATAAGGATCAGATCAAGGATTTTGTGGGCCTCTTTCTCAAGAGCGGCTTATCCCCACCTAGAGAAAGGCATGCCACCAGATTCAACACATAATAGAGATAGAACAAATGGATGAGCGTAAGGATAGGGAGAGAACATGATGAAATCATTCCACGTATTTGGGCAGGATCTGAAATCCGCCTTCAAGAAACCAAAAGTATGTATTCCGATTCTCGTTGTACTGTTCATTCCGGTATTGTATAGCGGTCTGTTCCTGAACGCATTCTGGGACCCCTACGGCAAAATGAATGAGTTACCTGTGGCCGTGGTGAACACCGATCAGGGTGCGGTCTACAACGACAAATCACTGGAGGTTGGTCAGAATCTGGTCGATGAATTGAAAAAAAGCGATGATTTCAACTGGCAATTCGTCACGCGTGAACAAGCAGAACAAGGTATGCATGACAACACGTATTATATGACGATTGTGATTCCAGAGGACTTTTCAAGCAAAGCAACAACCTTGATGGATGAACACCCTGAGCCGGCAGAACTAATCTATGAACCCAATGAAGGATACAACTTCCTCGCGGGTCAGATCGGCGGTACGGCTGTGAAACAAATCCGCTCCAAAGTTGCTGCCAAAGTCACCGAATCGTATACCGAAACGCTATTGGAGCAGGTCGAAAAAATCTCTGACGGTTTGGCGGATGCCGGAGATGGCGCAGGTCAGATTCATGATGGAGCGATCAAGCTGGATGAGGGTGCTGCGGCATTAAAAGAGAACCTGTCCAAACTGGCCGCTGGCACCGACAAGCTGGAAACGGGCGTCGTTCCGTTAAAAGAAGGCACGACTACACTCGCCCAAGGTATTAGTGATCTTCATACAGGTGCGAGTGCCCTGTCCAATGGGCTGTCCCAATTGGCAGCAGCAGGCACGAAGCTGAGTGATGGAGCCACCCAGGCTGAAGCTGGCGGTAAACAACTACAGGCTGGCATTCAATCTGCGCAAGAAGGTGCAGCTAAGCTAGATGCTGGATTGGTGGCTTCCGAGGAAGGTACTGCGAAGCTGACTGCCGGGCTGCAAAGTTCTGTCGACGGTAGTGGCAAAGTCAGCGAAGGTGCCAAAGCGGTTGCCCAAGGCCTTGCCCAATTAGCTGAAGCCAGCCCAGAACTGGCCGCAAGTCCTGCTGTCCAGCAGCTCCTGGCAGCCAGTCAAGCCGTAGCTGCTGGCAGTGAACAGGTGTATCAGGGCGGGCAGCAATTGGTCGCAGGCAGCCAAAGTCTGTACGCTGCACAGCAACAACTGCATCAAGGCAGCAGCCAGCTGGTACAGGGTGAACAACAACTGGTACAAGGAGCTACCCAGTTATCCGCCGGACAAGAAAAGCTTGCGACCGGTCTGCAGCAATTCAATTCCAAATTATCCGAAGCAGCAACTGGAGGAGCCAAACTTGCGGATGGTTCAGGTCAATTGCATGCTGGTGCAGGCAAGTTGGTTGCCGGTGTAAGTCAGCTTACAGATGGTATCTCCACCCTTTCCGATGGTTCACATAAGCTGGATGACGGTGCTGGTCAGTTGAAAGAAGGAACGCTTAAGCTAACAGACGGCTCTGGCGAACTTGCAACCAAGCTGAATGAAGCGGCTGAACAGACGGGTAGTGTGAAAAAGACCGATGAGCTGGTAAGCATGTATGCGGAGCCTGTTCAGGTCGATGAGCATAAATATAATGAGGTGCCCAACTATGGTACAGGATTCTCGCCATACTTCCTGTCCCTCGGGCTGTTTGTCGGAGCCCTGATTGCCACATTGGTTGTGCCAACACGCGGCAGCACGGTTAGCGAGGCAAGTGGATGGAATCGTTTTGTGAGCAAAACGCTGGCTTTCACGCTCATGAGTGCAGTGCAGTCTTTGCTTGCTTCATGGCTGGTCTTGTACGGCTTGGGTCTGGATGTACAGAGTGTTCCATTGTTTCTCTTGTTCAGCTTTGTGACCAGTCTAAGCTTCATGTACATCATTCAGGCACTGGTGACTTGGTTGGAGAACCCGGGACGATTCCTCGCGATTCTCATGCTGATCTTCCAGCTTACTACCAGTGCGGGCACCTTCCCGCTCGAACTGATTCCTAACTGGCTGAAAGGTTTCAACCCATGGTTGCCTATGACCTATTCGGTAACAGGTTATAAAGCAGTCATCTCAAGCGGACAGTTCGGCGTGGCTTGGGATCAGATCGGTATTCTGTGCATCTTCGCCGTGATTGGTCTAGGAGGAACCTTAACGTACTTCCTAACGCACCGCACCATGGAGAACGAAAAGTTAAGTAGTGAAGTTGAAGTTGCGCTTCACGCATAAAATCGTAAAATAAAAACCAAAAAGAACGCAATCCCTCATTACTCATAGGATTGCGTTCTTTCCACATTTCTTAGATGCAATGTCTTTATCCTTCCACTTCCACCCGCTGCAAAAAGGTCCGGGTACGTGCAAGCTTCGGATTGCCGAAGATCTGTTCTGGCGGCCCTGCCTCTGCGATCTCACCGTTATCCATGAAGAATACGCGATCCGCAACTTCACGAGCGAAGCCCATTTCATGCGTGACGATCATCATGGTCATATTTTCCTGCGCAAGTTGTTTGATGACACGTAATACCTCTCCCGTCAGCTCTGGATCCAGTGCCGAAGTCGGCTCATCAAACAGCAGAATGTCGGGCTGCATCATAAGCGCGCGGGCAATAGCTACACGTTGTTTCTGTCCACCGGACAGATTGGCTGGATACGCGTCGGCCTTGTCCGACAGCCCTACTTTGCCGAGTAATTCCAGACTGCGCTTCCTAATGACGTTTGAGCTTTCTTTTTTCAAAGTCTTCGGTGCGAGTTCCAGATTAGCCTGTACAGTCAGATGCGGGAACAGGTTGAAATGCTGGAACACCATGCCCATGCGATCCGTAATTTTGCGTATCTCGCCGCTACCCGCATAGGTTCCGTTCTCAACCAGCTTCTGATCCTGAATTCGAATGCTTCCACCTGTAATATCCTCCAGATGAATCAGACTGCGCAGCATCGTACTTTTCCCCGAACCCGAAGGCCCGATCACGGCAATTACTTCGCCTGGTTCCACGTTGAAAGATACCTGCTTCAGCACATCAAGTGCACCGAATGATTTTCTCAACTGATTTACTTCTATTATATGTGTCATATGCAGACAGTCCTTTGATTAATCAGATTTAATTTATTCAAATGAAAACCGCTTCTCCAGCGCCTTGAACAGCAAAGTAAGCACGAGAGTCATGAGCAGATACATAATCGCCGCTACGAAGAACGGAATTAACTGCAAATCCCGATTCACTGCCGCTTGGGCGTAATACAACAGCTCGGGTACAGCCACGGCATAGAGCAGTGCCGTATCCTTGATGAGCGTAATGGACTCATTGGCCGTTGCGGGCAGTACCACACGAATCATCTGAGGAATGATGACTTTGGTCATCGTTTGCCATTTCGTTAATCCAAGTACCTTTGCTGCCTCATGTTGTCCTTTATCAATGGACAGCAATCCGCCCCTGAAGATTTCAGCGAAGTACGCCGCATAGTTCAGGATGAACGCAATCCCTGCTGCAACAAAACGATCAAACACCAGATACTCTCCAATTACCGGAAGCAACGGTAAACCGAAGCAGAAGAATAGAATTTGGAGTAGCAGTGGTGTCCCTCTCATCACATAGACGTAGGTATGAGCAATCCACGCCAGCGGTTTAATCTGACTTCTCATCGCGAGCGTGACCGCAAATCCAAGCGGTACAGATAATACAATCGCGAGCAAGAACATGAAAATGGTAGTCTGCGCACCCTCTAGCATAGGTTTTAAAATGGTCAATATATAATCCCAACTCATTATTTTATCTCCTCTAATCTGTTAACCCCGCATTCCTCTGGGGCATGAATCGCTCCAGCGTGGAATACGGGTCCGTTTTGTTTCCAACTATATATCAGGTGTGTACCCTGCCTATTTCAGAACCTTGTCTTCACCCAACCATTGGGTGGAGATTTTAGCTGCTGTTCCATCTGCATTGAGCTCATCAAGCGCTTTTTGCAGCTGATTCAGAAGCTCTTCATTACCTTTTTTGATACCTATTCCGTATTGTTCCGGTGCAAGAGATTCATCCAGCAGTTTGAATGTCCCCTCTTCCTTGGACATGTAGTATCTCGCGACCACTTCATCAATGATGACCGCATCCAGACGTTTTGTTTTCAAGTCAGTCAGAGCAAGCACGTTATCTTTGAATTCGGAAGCTTTTACTTTATCCTTCAGGGGACTAGCTGCCAGTGCATCTGCCGCTGAGGACAATGCCTGCAACCCCACATTTTTGCCATCGAGTTCATCCAGCTTCGTAATTGGCGAGTCCGCCAGTGTAATCGCGACCTGACTGTTTTCCAGATAAGGCTTCGTGAAGAGCACTTTCTCTTTGCGCTCATCCGTAATGGTGTATCCGTTCCAGATCATGTCGATTCGACCACTGTTCAGCTCTGATTCTTTGGAAGACCAGTCGATCGGCTGGAATGTGATTTCTTTACCCATTTTCTCCGCTGCAGCTCGTGCGTAATCAATATCAAAACCAACAATTTCATTCTGCTCATCCCGGAAACCCATTGGAGCAAACTTATCGTCAATGCCTACAACAATCGTGTTATCGTCTTTGCTTGCGGAACTGGAACAACCCGCTACAATCAATACACATATACTAATGAATAATAGTAGAATCGCTTTTTTCTCATCTCTTGAACCCCTCCATGTCTATAACCAAAACCAAACGCTTTAGTTCGTTACCACGTTATCAGAGATTTATAATAACATAGCATGGAAGAAGAGTCGAGTCTCTTGCCTATTTCCTTCTATTTCATGCAACTTAATTGTCAACAATTTGTGAAAAAGCTGCTTTCACTTGTGCCGTTTCCACGAGCTTCTCGCGTACAATCGAATTCCATAGCTCCAGGTTCTGAAGCTTCTCTAATTCTGTACCTGTCCATTGTTGGGCAGATTCACGACGTAAGGTATAGCTGGTATTCTCTAACTGGTAGACAACCTGCTCCAGATTATCGATCATCACAAAGTTCGCAATCGCATTATATACCAGTATCCGCTCAAGTTCCTCTGTATCCATCTCGTGCGTATCCAAGCTATAATTCACTTGAGCCGTGAACGTCTCCGGGTACAGTTGGTAACCATCCAATCTTTCTCGTAAAGGTAAGGCTTGATTCAGATGACTAAGGTTGGAATTATCACCCATGTAGGGACTGCGGTATTTCACTAAAGCGGCAAAATCATGCGTCAGCCGATTCTGTTGCTCTGCCTCATACCGATCCTGCTGTGCCTCGATCCTCGGATTAACGAAACCCTCAACGTATATAAGGCCAACCACACCCATAACAACAAGGGCAATAATCCATATATTCCTGCCTCTCATAACACATCACTCACTTCATACTTGCTAACGATCCGATACGCCCGATGTACTACCAAAGGAATAATAACACTCAGTAACGGGACGGCAAAGGCAATGACGATTACAGCAAACTGGTAGGGTCCATCCACCGGAATGGGTCGATTAAACCAAATGTTGCTTCCGAATCGCAACGCTGCCTGCGTCCCCCATAGGACGAGTATGAATGCCGCCCACAACCACCATATTCTTCGATTCCACTGCACCAAGGCTGGGATTCGAATAACCGTGGTTTTAACAGAAGTTGCCGGATCATTTGTCCTGTTGGACAAGATATACAACACATACGTTCCACCAACAATGAGACTCACGATCATAAGCAGGTTGTTTATGATGGAGCCTTGCATCAGCACTCTCATTGGAATGGTAATGATCCAGGCTATGAGGCTATATATCAGAGCAGACTGCAGCAACGCTGTCCAGTAAGGAACACGTTGCACCCTCCGATGATCACTCATCACTTCATCCATACCATTGATATGCTGAATGGCGGTTTGAAACGCCTTCTCTTCGCTCATCCCCTGCGACATATAATCGTCAATCCGGGCAGCGAGATTACTGTGAATCTCTTCTTGTAATTCTCGATTGTCCAATGTATCCGGTGCATGAGCGAATAGACGATTCACATGACGGGTGATGCGAGCTTCCAATCTCATAGGTCTTCATCTCCTTTTTCTCCAGTGACAATCATGCAATCAATCAGTGCCTTGGCTGCCTGCCAAGCTTGAACCTGCTCTCGATAGGCTTCAAGCCCCTGCACTGTAATTCGGTAATATTTGCGTCGTCCTCCCTGTGTCTCTTCCCCCAGTAGGACTCCACATATCCACTCTTCTCCAACCTCTTCAAACTGGAATAAAGCGTAGGTTCCTTCAATTCAAACTGCTCTCCGCTCTTGCGATAGATCTCCTTAATAATGCTGTATCCATAGTTATCTGCGGATATAAGTACACTCAGAATGATGGGGTCAATATTGCCCCGAATCAGATCACTGTTAATCACTTGCACATCCATCTGCGAGTTTCACCGACTTTCTTCCATCCTGCGTATACTATAAGACATATTACTATGTCTGTAAAGGTAATATGTAAAGCATGGTAAATATACTTCGTACCGAGTAACATTAGCAACATTCCTCTTTTGCATTTCGTCTGGATACGAATGTACCAACTGACGAGTTCACTCTAGTTGAATATGTGAAGCGGATTTCCTTGGGTGATACTTCTTTTGCCTTTGTTATCCGTGGTACTGAAAAAAATAAAAACAAACAGAGCCCCTCCATGTGGAGAGGCCCTTACGCATTTCCATCTATTGCTGCACTTTCTCACGATCTTTGCCTTTATCGGATTCACCCGCGTTTTTGTTGGCAGCATCGCGATCCTGTTGCATCTCTTCCACTGTTTTCACCTTGAGACGCGCAGCACCTTCATATTCCTTCGTTGGAATCAGGTCGCCTCCAGCGAGTCTTGCTTCTGCCGCTGCAATCGCATCTCCATACTGCGGCAGCCACTGAGCCTGTGCCACCAACATTTCGTCGACCATCTGCCAGATCTCTTTTGGATTACATACGGCACCCACAAGCGGGTCCATCATGAACGCCTGACGAAGTAATTGGTCGTCTCCGTTCACCGCAGCTTCGACCGCAAGCCGTTGTACGGAAATGCTCACATTACATACCGCGGCTGGTCCCAGTGGCAAATCGCCCACATGCGGCATGGAGATGCCATTGCGATCCACATATCCCGGTGCTTCAATAATCGCATCATCCGGCAGGTTCGAGATGACTCCATGATTAACGGTATTGAAATGTCCACGATAGACACGTCCCGTCTCCAGCCCTTCAATAATGTACGAACCGTGCTCCTCGCCCCGTTTGTCCGGAATGAATTGCATCGGTTCATCCTTCATCCAGTTGGGAAAATCAGTCTCGAACCAGTTGCGCCCCTCCGTACATACCCGCAGATATCCACCTGTCTCTCCGTTAATCCAGTTGCCCAGATCGATCCATTCGTTGATCTCTTCGGGACGTTTGCGATACCACGGCACATATTCACTCAGGTGACCATTCGATTCCGTGCTGTAATACCCGAAGCGGCGTAACATATCGATCCGCACTTTCTCGGTACGGCTGTACTCTGGATGTTTCTCGAAGGCTTCGAGCAGGTCACCTGTAAGGTCTTTCCCTTCATGAGAAGCCTGAATATACCAGGTCTGATGGTTGATGCCGGCACAGATAATATCCACTTCACTCTTTTTCAAACCAAAAGCTTCCGCAATCTGATGATGACCATGCTGTACCCCATGACACAGTCCGATTGTCCGCACACCGCCGTACTTATTGCAAGCCCATGTGAGCATCGCCATCGGATTGGAATAGTTCAAGAGCAGCACGTCCGGTGCGCTTTGTTCACGAATATCTTTACAGATATCCAGCATCTCGGCGATTCCGCGTTGTCCATACATAATGCCGCCTGCACACAGCGTATCGCCGACACATTGGTCTACCCCATATTTCAGTGGAATATCCACATCGGTTGCAAATGCCTCCAGCCCCCCAACACGAATCGTACACAGTACATACTTGGCATCTTTCAATGCTTCTTTCCGATCCGTTGTCGGCTGAATCTGAATATTCAATCCATTCTCCCGGATATCCCGCTGACACAGCTCAGTCACCATATCCAGATTGTGCTGATTAATATCACAGAATGCAATTTCAAGGTTGTTAAACTCCGGTACCGTGAGCAAATCCCTCAACAATCCCCGTGTAAATCCGATACTTCCTGCCCCGATAAACGCCACTTTGAACGACATGCATGTATCCTCCCCTGATCCGAATCTTTCACTTCGGTTAATGACCCTCTTCATGAAATCATTGTACCAACGGCAACCGGGGAAGCGTTATCAAAATCATGACCTGTTCAAGTTCTTGTTGTCAAAAATCCTAACTTTTGCTCGCCAACCCACTAATACACTTGTCTGCGAAAGTAAATGCAAACGACTCATTCATCCTTCGGATATTGACTCACATGTCGTTCCATCGAGGAGCGAAATTTAACGGGCGTACAGCCTGTATATTTTTTGAATAACATATGAAAATACTGACGACTCCCTACTCCAACATAGTCGGAAATCTCCGATATTGGAATATTCGTCTGTTGTAACAACATCTTCGCCTTCTCCATGCGAAGCATGGTCAGGTAGTCGGTCGGTGTCCGCTGCGTGTGCTGGCGAAAAATGCGATGTAAATAGCCCGGATGCAGATTGACCGCTGCTGCGATATCCTTCATCTGAATATTGCGGTCCATATTATGATGCATGAATTCAATGGTTCTTTTGACATATAACTCCGCCTGATCTGACGCACTCCGGCTCATCTCTCCACGCAGTCGTGCAACACGGACCAACAACTGGATGAATAGCGTTCGCACCAGCATGCCCTGTTCCAGGGATGAGAGATTCCGGGCTTCGCGATGATGCAACCGTTCCTCTGGTGGAATAATCCTTATCGGCGTAGCCGACCTCTCCTGCTCCAACAGACTGCGCTGATCCAGTTCCAGCACCAGACTTTTCATAATGTGATACACCTCTTCCGGATCAGGCAGTACCAGATATGGCGAAGCATTAGTGAGCAGCGTATGGACTTCTTCCTCTTCCAGCGTGAGTTGACGGATGGATAGCTGTCCCGGAGGCGAGCCGGAGAACCCAAACTCCACATTGAGCATCCGGCAAGGTACCCCATCTTCTACGAGCAAACGATGTGGGACACCTGCATCGAGCATAATGAACTGTCCCTTTTTCAAAATGGTCTGCTCCGAATTCCCATCCGGCATCTGCACATCCACCCGGCACATTCCCGAAATAATATACATGATCTCCGTCGAATCATGATGGTGGTAGGACATACGGTAGTTGTCCCATTGTTTGTAATAGTACGCGTAGAAACGCGGTCCGCAGTCCTCTGTGCGCAATGCCTCCTGGTACAGGCTTCCTGTCCAGCGCTTCGTGATGCTCATATCCACCCCTCCATTCCTGCGACGATCGATCCTCACTTTTCTCCATTGTAGCAATTCTTCAGGTTGAATATAAACCGTCTTGCTTAAAAGCTTCGTTGCATTATTTAATTAGATAAATATATAATTAGTATATTATCTAATCTTTAATGTAAAAGGTCTATAACTAAAGGAGGTTTTCACGCATGAGTACCACCTTTCATCTGGTAAGACATGGACTCAAAGAACGACGGATTGGGGATGTGTCCCTCACGTCCGAAGGGGTTTTGCAAGCCGAAGCCACCGCACTTCATTTCGCCAAAGCTGCTTTTTCCGTTACTAAAATCCTGACCAGCCCACTTCGACGTGCCCAAGAAACCGCAAGCATGATTGCCCGCCATACCCATACACACATAACCGAAGATCCTCGCCTGCGCGAACGTGCCAATTGGGGAGATTGCCCCAATCAGTCTTTCGAAGAATTCATTGCGATGTGGGATCGATGCACATCTGACCCCGATTACATTCCACCCGTGGGAGACTCGGCCAAACAGGCTGGTGAACGTCTGGCCTCCCTCTTAATTGAATTGGCTAATGAAGAACCAGAGAACCGTAACATTATTGTGGTTGCACATGGTGGACTCATTACAGATTTTCTGGTGCAGACTTTTACCGAGCGCGAGCTTAATGTCTGGCATTCCGACTTTATAGCCATGCAGAATCAATTGATCCCCGAATGCTCCATCACCACACTAATCTATGATCAAGGAAATTACACTATCAAGGCGTTTGCTTCAACCGAGCATCTAAGACTCTAACAAACTATGCACAAGAATGACGTAACACGGACGGGTTGAGAAACGCCAAGTGATGTCCACAAATCCTCTGATCCTCATGTAAAAAAGCTCTCGGATCTCCCCTATGCCGAGACACATGGGAGATCCGAGAGCTATAAAGCACTTCAAAGGGTTTTGCGGCGCTTCAGAACGCTCAACCCCTGCTCATAACCATTGACGCAGCTTTACGTTTCAAGCTGATCCTGAACACATTTTGTATGGCTATCGCCAGCTATTACTCATCCGTTCTGCTTACTTTCCGCCCTTACCTGGCGTGTAGAACTTGGGCAGCGTTACTTTTGACCAGTCGATATCCGATGCCATGTAGAAGGACGGATAAGAAGGCTGGTTGTATCCACTGTTCTGTCCTGCAATACCTACACGATACATCGCATCATGCATCAACGTGTACAGCTTGCGGTCCGTCTTCTCGGTACTCAGATAGATGCGGATCGCTGAGCTGTCGGTGGTTCTCACCAGCATCTCTTCCCGCCAATCCCCGAAAATATCAGCTACGAGAGCAGGCGTACCTTTCGTATGATTGTTGGTCAATGTGCCTGTTGCCGTCAGCAACGTGCCACGATTCCAGTCTTTGATGGTAGGCGTGACGTCAATGGCACCATCTACAATCTGGGTCGTCATATCGCCAGACCAGCGGATATTCATATTAGTACCAGGAGCCTGATCACTGATTTTCTCTCCCTGTGCTGTCCACAGGCCTACTGCCCATGTCTCCAGACCACGACGCGTTGGATCAACATCTCCCACCATGCCCCGTCCGGTATCTTTCCCTGTGTACCCACCATAGATGACTTCTCCGGTCTTTGCATCACGCAGCGAATAGCCGTATGGCGCCCAAGGACCACCCTCATGAACCATGAAGATCTCCAGTCCCGGACGATCCGGGTCAATATCTGCCACATGAAGTGCATCTCCATGACCCAGACGGGCAATCGTTCCCGGGCAGCACTCTCCGCAGGCATCAGGTCTGTTGAGCTGTACAGCACGCTGCCGTCATGATCAATTGTGGCGGAGCCATAGATGATCTCCTGTTTGCCGTCTCCATCCACATCCGCCACACTGAAATAGTGTGCGCCTTGGGTTGTAATCGAGCCGTACACTGGATCTGTGCCATCCACGCCATGCGGCCCGTCATTGAACGGATTTTTCATCGGTGTCCAGCCGCTGTCCACTTTCCATTCCTTTTTCAGCTTCTTGCCATCCCAGTTGTAGGCGACCATCGTCGAACGTGTATAGTATCCGCGTGCAAAGATTGCAGACGGTTTCTTGCCGTCCAGATACGCCACCCCTGCCAGGAAACGGTCTACCCGATTGCCCGGTTCAATCCGTGCCATGGCATAATCGCCCCACATCAGGCCATCATCATGACGCTCGGGTTCATAGGGAATGGTCTCCAGCTCTTTGCCTGATTTGCCTTCAAATACGGTGACATACTCCGGTCCATCCACAATAAACCCTTCGAACTTGCGCAGCTCATTGCGGTTGCTGCGTTCTACGGCGTACACATCAATGAAGTAGTCGGCCAGACTCTCGGCATCCTGTTGGGATAATGGATAGTTATATTTTTTCTCCATTCCAAAAGCCTCTTCCAACGTTGCAGGCCAATTCCCCTTCACAACCTCTTCGTGCTTGTGCCAGCTTCTGAACATGTCCACCACGTGATCGTAGTACCCATCAGCACTTAAACGATAATCATCCTCGTTCTTCACGCCTGCCTTGCGATCTTCCTTCGGTAATGTGATATATTTCTCAGAAGTCACTTTGCCTTTTTTGTTATATTTGATGATCTTTGTTCCCGGAGCGGTCTTGAACATCATCTCAGCTTTGCCATCCCCGTCAAAATCATAAACGAGCATCTGTGTATAGTGAGCACCTGCACGAATGTTAACCCCGAGATCGATCCGGTACAACAACTGCCCGTCCAGGGTGTACGCATCAATGTAGGTTTTACCGGTGTATCCTTTTTGCGATACGTCCTTGGCGTTGGAAGGGTCCCATTTGACGAAAAACTCATACTGGCCATCCCCGTCCACATCACCCACGCTCATGTCATTGGCGGAATACGTATAAGCTTCTCCCGCTGGTGTCACGCCATCGGCCGGTTTTTGCAGTGGAATATCCACGTAACCATTCGCCCAAGGTTTGACGGAGACGCTGCGTTTGCTTTCCTTGCCCTTCTTGTTCACCGCTGCCACTTCATAACGGGAAGACGACTTGCCTGCGGTATCTACATAGTTCGTGCTGTCGGTGACCGTAGCAATCTTTTTGCCATCACGATAGACGTTAAAGTCCGTTCCTGTCAGCCCTTTGTCGCTATATCCTGTGGCCTCGTCACCAAGCAATCTCCAACTGAGAAACACCCCTTCAGATGTTGATGCAGCCACCAGTCCCCGATCCAGATATTCCAGTTGAATCTCTTTCACATGACTGCCCCCTGATGTGATTGCAGTCCAGCCTCTGTCGTACTATTTCCATTCGAAGCTTCTGCTCCAGTGATTCCCGCTGTTCCCCCAACAAGCATAGCTACGCTGAGTGCCGAAGAGAGCACCTTGGCTGCAAGCGGCATACGCGCCTTCCTGCGACCGGATTGTTGACCTAAAGCCGATCCTTTATGTACCGGCACTGTTGTTTTTGAGTTCATCCACCTTCACGCTCCTTGAGACAGAATGGGTGATGCTTATATACATCGATGATGAACAGACGTTTGATTCCCCATAACCAACCTTCTTCAACAGGTAATACCATTCCGTAATGATTGCGCTTACAATTTTAAAAAAGAGAAATCAGCTTGCCCGACTACCAGCGTGCGGTCCCCCTTCCATTCTCTTTCCAATCCGAGCGAAGCGATCTCGCCCATCGGGTTCTATTATAGACATCCTGCCTGCCAGACCCTAGGCAAATATCCGTCCAAAACGATCAATAATCAGTGTTATTAGGAGTCATTTTGGAAAAAAGTACTTGCAGCTGTAAGGGATAGCCGCTCCGGTTACGAATTGTTCCTATGATCGCTGTTATCCCCGGATTTCTTCTCTCTCTTCCAAGGGAAAAATCCGAGGATAAAGGTGAGTTGATGCTTACGAAGTAGCTTTCTTGCAGAAAGCTTTCAGCTTCGCTCTCCAGAATCGATTTCGTCCCCTCCACTACACCTCTCCGTTGGTCAAGAACTTCATTTCAAGAATGTCTCATGCTCACCGCACCTTTTTCTAACAAATCACACACACGCTATTGGGGCGTTAAACTCCAACAAAGAATCCTAACGAATCCCAGTAACCTTATTAGGACCAAAACGGGTCAGAGTGGATCAAAATCCACCCCATTTAACTGAATAGCGTGTCTACGATTCATTAGAATTTTCAAATGCTTCAATTCAACGAAATAGCGTGTCCTCTGTTCGTTAGAAAAGAAATAGGACCATCCCCTGCTCATTTTCATGACCAGAGGATAGCCCTGCTTAGACATCCGCTCTCACATCCCTAATTTCGGATCCTCAAGCGATGCTAAATATATTTTCATGTGAGAACTTCACTTCTCACGCCCTTAACGCCCTTACCTACATTTACCTATATTAGTTACGTTAGTTACGTTAGTTACATCATTTACGTTAGTTATAACGTTATAACTAACGTTCCTTTTAAGGCTCAATGCCCCATACCAGGTTGCCACCTTGGTAGAGTGTTACCTTGTTCCAATCCTGATAGGATGTTTTGGTTGGATCGAAGGAGTAGTCATTCGTCTCGTCAAAGTTGGACCAGTCTGTTTGTACATGCGGAGCTGGATGTCGCCAGTCTGTCCACCAGCCTGAATGCTGCCAGCGCCAGATGTGAAGCTCAGCTCAACATACGAGTCTGTGAAGGTACGCTGGATATTGGCTCCGCCAACTTGAGCGTAATCGATGGCAGAATCCATCGCAGCCGATCCCTCTTTGGAGAAGTAATAACGAATCTTCAGGTCACTCAGATTTACAGCCGTAGTGCCCAGGTTCTTGATGTTAAAATACGGTTTGATCTGGCTATCCAACGCATTGGTGTCTCCAGCGCGATATTGCAGAACCAGATCGCTGGTCGGTACAACGACACTTTGAGGTGTCGCGGAGGCTACAGCGGAATTGGCACTTTGCCCTGCTGTATTCACCGCACTTACCACATAATGATACGTTGTTCCGTTCGTCAGGGCTGTGTTCGTATAGGATGTACCGCTCACGTTCGCCGCGATGGTTGTAAATGGACCCGCCGCACTCAGCGCCCGTTTCACATTATAACTTGTCGCGCCTGTAGAGGCGGTCCATGTCAAGCTCACCTGAGCATTGCCCGGGGTTGCTGTTAAAGCAGTCGGTGCAGCTGGCGCCGTTACTCCGGCAACCGGTGTAGCTGTAGCTGTGGCAGAGTTCACACTTTCACCTGCCGCATTGCTTGCCGTGACCACATAATAATAGGTTGTGCCATTGACCAGGCCAGTGTTGCTGTAAGATGTTCCACTCACATTGGCTGCGATCGTTGTGAATGGCCCTGATGCACTCAGTGCCCGCTTCACGCTATAACTCGTTGCACCTGCAGAAGCAGTCCACGTCAAGGAGACCTGCGCGTTACCGGCAGTAGCCGTCAATGCTGTAGGTGCTGCCGGAGCTGTATTGCCTCCCGGAGGATTGCCTCCACCGTTACTTGCAGGAAGTACAGGGAATGAGTTTTTCACCAGTTGTACGAATTGATCATGGAACCAGTGACCGGATACCGGAGCATTAGGCAATGCACCTGTTAATACACCATCCCGAGTAGTGAAGGTCGGATCACACATCTGGTCGAAACCTTTGCCTTCATTATTCGGAATCTCGGAACTGGAGCCATCGGATTCACCCGGAGGTTTCACCCATACATAAGCATCCAGATGTGCGGGTCCCGGTGCAGCCTTAGGGACTTCTCCTATGCCAGCTCCACTGGCATTACACCAGTTCCCCCGATGCTCCCGGCGATCTACACGTCCGGAATTCACATAATCGTTGATGTTGCTGCCTGTAGCCGATGCCGGGCGGTTGACTCCTCCCCAGCCATTCCGGCTGGTATCAATCAGGAAACCTGTGCTGCTTGGCCAACCAGCTTGTACAAAATCGGTATACAGCGCTGCGGTGAAATCGGTTTCGTCAAAATACGGATTCCACTCATAAAACTTGGCTGATTTAATCGGTTGTCCGCCGATATTGAGATCCGGGTTGGACAGGTTCGGCTCTCCCAGCGGTGTGGTATTCGCTGTATTGGTAATGAAGCCATCTGCACTGTTCAGACCCGCGGCCGTCCCTTGTACAACACTTGTATACAACGCGACTGCTGCAGAACGGTTGTTATCCCATCCAAGCCAGCCGGAGTGGCCGATATCCAGATAGTTGTACACATTCGGAATGGCGTGCAGCTTCTCCAACGCATACTTCACACCCGCCTCATAGATCCCTGTGGAGCTGGCTTGACCACAAGCTGGTGTACTCAGGTTGGTCACAAGGTTAGGCAGGCTGTCCGGTTCAATGACAGCAATAATGCGAATATCCTGATACTTCGGATCTGCGAAGATATCTGCAATCACATCAATATAATCCGTTTTATATGTCTGCAGTGCTGCCTGTGTTAGTGGAAGTTCACCATTCGAAGCAAGGGCATGACAATCCCGACCTGGCAAGTTATAGATAACAAATGAAGCCGTTATTGGTGTCCCGGGTTGCTTCTGGGCGAGAACTGCATCGAGATGTTCCTCTACACTTTTGCGCCCCGCATTGTCCGTCCCGCCATAGATTGCAGCAATCCGGTCAATCCATACTGCGGTTGGATACGATTTGACCGACTCCATCTGGGCCTTCAACGATGCATCGTTGGTCAGCGCAATGGAGGTATCCACGAGAGCCGAATAGTCCTGGTTCAGATATGCCGTGGCTCCCACAAATGGATTATCCACATGTGCTTCAGCCGCCTGAGTCAGGCCTGGAGACATCCCCGGGAATATCCCCGCCGCGAGCAATGTTGCGGCCAGCATTTGTTTTACACCTTTGCGCAGGATCTTCTTCCCTCTCGATTTGGTTTTTAATTTGGTTTTTAATTTAGTCTTCATAGTTCCACCTTTCCTTTAGTTAGATTGGTTGTACTCATGTCTGATCCTCTGTGTCGTTAGGATGCTTAGCACGAAGAGAACGTCCGGATGAGTTGGTTGTATCACCTCCATAAGGAATGGTTGCATAACTGGAATCTTGAGCACAAAAATGGTGTGTGAGGGCGAATCATATGAATGAGTATAATGGGTGGGTGTGGGTTGAACGTGTGTTAGACATGAAGAATTGTGAAAAATGGATTATGGGAAATCGGACTAACCATCGTGGTAAGCGCTTTCTTTAAAATGATTTAAAAAAAGGCCTTCGCCTACCATCTATAATCTACGATTCATGATGTATGGTGTCACCTCCTTATGTTCTGATTATACGACATGTAAATATTACTGTAAATTGAATTATATAAATTTAATTATATTTATTTCCATAAATCAGGCAGGAATTTAAACTTCCCTTGCCCCAACGACATTAAAGACTCATTGTGGCGATATGCCACAATGAACCTCATATTGATCAAGGTCTTATCGACTGTTTCTGTCTTCCAAGCGGTCCATCGAATTCGGGCCACAATCATCTCATTAGAGATGGCTTTTTGTTTATGCCGAAATCAAGATTCGATGGACTATCGAATACATGTTGAAGGACCAAAATACCTATTGATATGTCAAAAGACCCAATTTTACAAATATCGAGTTAATTTTTACAAATTGTTATGACTATGTGAGATTTTCATGTGGTAGAATATGGACGAACTCATGAATCAACTAATATTTGGGAGGGATTTGGTTGGGTAAATTAACAGGTATGCGAGGAGTGTTTCTAAAATCTCTCTTGGCATTGTCCATGGCTTTGCCGCTTCAGGTCGGATTATGGAACGGAGATGCATCGGTTCATGCGGAAGGACCGACAGATCCGGCACCGTTCATCCAGGCGAAGGTTGTGAACCAAAATGCAGGCAAGAAAGTATTGTTCGACAACTCCCATGGTCAGACGGCTGGAGCCGCAGACTGGGTCATTGATGGAGGTTTCTCCGACTTCGGGAATGCACTCGCGAACGATGGTTACTATGTCAAAGAACTTCGCAAGACAACTCCATTCACCTATGATGATCTGAAAGATTACAACGTATTCGTTATTGCAGAGCCTCAAATTCCTTTCAAAACATCCGAACAAGCAGCACTGAAACAATATGTTGAAACAGGCGGCAGCATCTTCTTCGTTGGAGATCACTATAATGCCGATCGTAACAAAAACCGCTGGGATGGCTCAGAAGTCATCAACGGTTATCGTCGGGGAGCATACGAAGATCCGGCGAAAGGTATGAGCACAGATGAGCGTAACTCCGAAGCCATGCAAAATGTAACCAGCACAGACTGGTTATCCGATAACTTCGGCGTACGATTCCGCTATAACGCACTTGGCGATATTAACGCCAATATCATTGTACCGGCAGATCAAGCCTTCGGCATCACAGAAGGTGTATCGGCTGTAGCCATGCACGCCGGTTCAACCCTCGCAATCACTGATCCGGAAAAAGCAAAAGGCATCGTGTACCTGCCAAAAACCAACGCCAAATGGAATAACGCGGTGGACCAAGGCGTATATAACGGCGGCGGGATCGAAGAAGGTCCTTACGTAGCCGTATCCAAGCTGGGCGCAGGTAAGGCTGCCTTCATTGGTGACTCCTCGCCAGTGGAAGATGCATCGCCGAAATACTTGCGTGAAGAGACGGGCACACGCAAAACGACTTATGACGGATTCAAAGAAGTCGATGATGCCGTGTTGCTCGTGAACACGGTGAACTGGCTTGCTACACAAGAGAACTACACGGACTTCACTCAAGTAAACGGACTTGAACTGGATACAGCTACAGCGCTGTTGCCATTCGAAGAGCCGGCTGCTTCCACAGAACCACAGGCTGAACCTTGGGCCGCACCTGCTGCCGGATACAAGTGGTATGATCGTTCCACGTTCAAGGCTGGTTCTTACGGCGGCCCTGCATCCAGTGCAAATGCTGCTTACAGCTTCGTGAAACAGGATACGCTTCCGAATGCAGAAGACTTCCAGATTCGTGTCGTTGTGGAGAACATGGCTCCAAACACAACCGTATCCGGTTATAGTGCAGGTATCTATCTGACTGGTGGAACACAAGTTGCCATGATTCAGAATGAAAGTGGTACTTGGCCGACATCGTACGGTTACAGCTCCACATTCAGCGTAACCTCGGACAGCCAAGGTCGCGGGATCAAAGACCTGAACGTTCGCATCAAACCGGGTACAACTGGCGCTGCAAGCCTGCGTCTGCGTCTGAACGGTAGTAACCTGATTACCAATGCAGTAACCGTTGGCAATGTGCCAGCTGAACAGCTTCCGGAAGAAGAAGGACCGATTCCAGCAGCAATTACCGTTGCTGAAGCACGTACCAAAGCTGTTGGTACGACCGTAACGATCGAAGGTGTTGTAACGACAGAGCCAGGTGCATTCGGTGGACAAGCCTTCTATCTTCAGGATGACACTGCCGGAATCTACGTGTTCCAGCACACTAGCGGCTTCCATGCTGGTGACAAGGTGAAAGTAACGGCAGCAACAACCATCTATAACAGCGAGTTTGAGCTTACGGATATCATCGCACTTGAGAAAACGGGTACGGCTTCCGTACCTGCTCCAATCGAAGTTACAGCCATCACAGATGCAAATCAGGGTCAATTGGTTCAGTTGAAAAATGTAACGATCGAGAATATCATCAGCGCTACTCCTGTTGGATCTTTTGAATTTGACGCAGTGGCAGCGGATGGAACAAGCACACACATTCGTGTAGACACCCGTACAGGTGTGACGGAGACTTCCTTCCCTTATGCTGCTGGTGACAAAATCGATATCACAGGCGTTTCCGCTATTTTCAAAGATGTATATCAATTGAAGCCTAGAAGCTTGAATGATTTTGTACCTGCTGAAGATCAAGGTGGAGGCGAACAGCCTTCCACTCCAGCTGCAGGAGCGCCGGGTAAACCGGTGCTTTCTTCTGATAATGGATATACGACCGGCCTGTTCGGAGGTTCGTATAACGTAAGCATGAACCTCTGGTGGGGTGAAAATGGTTCAGAGTACAAGCTGTACGAGAACGGTGTTCTGATCGACACGCAGAAGTTGACTGCGACCACACCTTCTTCACAGTTTGCCAAAACAGCGATTACTGGTAAAGCCAACGGCACCTATACCTACGTAGCCGAGCTGACGAATGACAAAGGTACAACACGCAGTGACGTACTGACCGTACAAGTAACGAATGCCTCCCCTGGCAAAGCTACTTTGTCCCAAAACAACTGGGATGGTGACGGGAACTACAACGTATCCATGAACCTCTGGTGGGGTACGAACGCAACCGAGTACCGTCTCTATGAGAATGATGTATTGATCGATACACAAGCATTGAACGCGGCAACACCAGCTTCTCAAAGTGCAGTTACGGAATTGTCCGGTCGTGCCAACGGAACGTATACGTATCGCGCTGAGCTGATCAACGCCGCAGGTGTAACCAGCACAGAGACGATTACGGTTCAAGTAACCAAAGCATTGCCTTTGGCTAGCTAAGTCACAGTAACGAAGCCTGACGTTTAACCAAGCAACTAAAAAACCGAAACCAACATTGCCTGATTCACAGGGCAACCTGGTTTCGGTTTTTTAGTTGGGAGGACACATGTCGGTAAGTCGGGTGACGTAGTCACGTTTTCTTTGACGGTCGTGCTTGAAGGACCTCTGTCCAGAAAGTAGACACTTGTGGCATTTGTGGCACTTAAGACACTTAAGACACTTAAGACACTTAAGACACTTAAGGAAATTATTGCATTTACGGTGCTTGTGGCACTTATGCACTTATTACACTTGTGGAAATTAATGCATTTACGGTGCTTGCGGCACTTATTGCACTTATTGCACTTATTGCACTTATTGCACTTATTGCACTTATTGCACTTATTGAAATTATTGCATTTATGACACTAATGGCATGAATGGTGCTAATTGCACTGATGATAATTCTGCCGGCTTCAACCTTTCCGTACTGCTGCGCTCCCTAGGCGCTAACGAATCTGACAGATCTTATTCAGCCATTTTGACCGAATTCAAGATTCTAACGAACCTCAGCATCGCTATTGAACTACATTTCGGCAACCAAAGGATCAAATCGGACAAAATGCAACATATAGCGTCATTACGATTCGTTAGAATTCCAGTAATGCCTTACGAGGCAATATAAGAACTCTCAGGTTCGTTAGCCCAGCTCCCACAAAGCTAAGCTACATTGTTTAAATGCCTTAGCGAAGATGCAGAGCACTGGTTCATTTTAAACGTTCCGGCTCATATCCATTTCTAACAAATAAAATGCTGTTCCATACTGCAATACAAGCAGCCACAGCGATCACACTAATCACAAAAATTAAGTTCATCTGTGTAAATGTATAACTGCTGCCCGTGAAAATGATCAGGATTGCGCTGAGTCCCATATTTTCTTTGTTATGCTTTTTAAACTTCTGAAAGAACATCCTGTAGAGTAATAGGAGCACGATAAACCCAATCCATATATATTGAAATATTTCCATAGGTCACCTCCTTTTAGTTATCTCACTTCCTGCATTGGTATTTGTGAATAACATTAATTGCACCCTTAATTTCCTTTATATAGAAACCTATTAATTTTATATGTAATTGGAAAATAATTCAACCACTATTATACATATTCTCGAACCCTCTTATTCGTCCATGGTTAGCAGTGCAATAAGAACACTCCATTGTTTATGTGCTGACACAAAAAAAGACTATCCCTGCCAACATTCTGGCACCGAATAGTCCTCTCTTTTTACTCTATCATCTAAGCTCACTTTATTATCTAATATTCTCCTTAGCATCACTATCTAATATGCTTCATACCTCCACATTAACCCTACACCAGCTTCCTACGAATATACCCCGAGATCAAGTCGATAATCGTGATCATCACGATAATACCCAACAGGATAATCCCTACTCGCGGCCAGTTCCGAGTACTTAACGCGAAGATCAGCGGTGTACCAATTCCCCTGCGCCAATTACGCCAAGTATGGTCGCAGAGCGTACATTAATCTCGAACCGATACAACGTATAGTTCAGGAATCCAGGCATAACCTGCGGCAGAATGGCGAACCACAACTGCTGCATGCGATTGGCTCCGGAGGCAAGCAGCGCCTCAGATGGGCCGTAGTCGATATTTTCAACTTCATCGGCGTACAATTTGCCCAACATGCCAATGGAGTGCAATCCGAGGGCGAGTACCCCTGCGAACGATCCGGGACCCACTGCCTTGATGAATAACAAGGCCATAATAATCTCAGGGAACGTACGGATAAAGCTGAGTACCATTTTACCTGCACCCGAGATGGAACGATGTTCACTCATATTGCGAGCAGACCAGAAGGCAAACGGGATACAGAGTACAGCCGAGATCACGGTACCCAACACGGAAATCGCCAGTGTATCGAGCAGTCCCCGAAGCAGGTCTTCTCCCTCTGGCAAGTATACAAAATCCCAGTCCGGTGAGAAAATACCGGCTACAATAGCCTTCATAATCTGACCAGCGGTTTCCTTGAAGCCAGTAAACGGTACACCGGCGAGAGCCCAGACATATACAAGGATCAGCAGTAACACTATGACCCAGCGAAGCGGGTTCTTCCGTGGTTTTGGCCGGATGCGGCTTGTTTCATTTTTCATCATAGCAATTTCTCCCGCAGCTTAGTACTTACATAATCAATGATCAGAACGATGACGAGGGTAAATAGAATGATTACGCTGGTCTTGTCATATTCCAGGAATCCAAGTGTGGCCTCATAATAGAGTCCAATCCCTCCGGCCCCACCAGTCCAAGAATGGCAGCGGCACGTATGTTAATTTCAAAGGCATATAACACATAGGATGTGAACTGGGCGGCCAGTTGCGGCACCACGCCATACACAATGAGCTGAATCCGGTTCATACCCACAGCCGTCATCGCTTCCAGCGGCCCCTGATCAATCGTCTCCAGCGTCTCATACGTGAGCTTCGCGATCAGACCTACCGAGAACACAGCCAGCGCCAGGATTCCGGGGATTGGGCCCAGACCAAATACAGCTACAAATAGAGCAGCAAGCAGCAGATCCGGAACGGTCCGAATCAGGTTCAGCAGAAAGCGTGCCGGATAATAGATCCAGCGGCTTGGCATCAGGTTACCGGCACAGATGATTGAGATCGGGATCGCAATAATCGCACCAATGGTTGTCCCAATCAGGGCCATTCGGATCGTTTCCAGCATGCCTTGCACGATATTATCAAAGTAACTCCACCGGGGTGGGAGCATCTCTTTCAGTAGATCCAGCATGTTGGGGAAACCTTCAAACAACTCCGTGAAGCTGGCATCCGTCTGCTTGGCACTGGCCCACAGAAGGAGCAGAATGATCACTACGGTGAGCAGATGTTTCGTACGCCCAGGCGGTTTCGGACGATTCACAACCTGAGCCGGGCTGGAACCAGGTTCCTTCCCCATTCCGCCTGCATTCTGAAGTGGAACGTTGGACTGCCCCTTCATACCACAACTTCTCCCTGCTCATGTACAGCCTGCTTGTCCAGCAATTCGTCAGCGAGAATCGGTCTGCCGTATATTTCTGCAAAGCGCTCATCCGTTGCCTCTTCCACCGGACCGTCGAATACGACTTCGCCTGCTCGCAATCCGACAATACGGGTCGCATACTCTCTCGCCAGATCAATAAAGTGAAGATTGACGATCGTGGTAATCCCAAGCTCCTGATTGATGCGTTTCAGGTCATCCATAACCTGCTTCGTTGTAAGCGGGTCGAGTGACGCAACCGGTTCGTCGGCCAGAATGATTTTCGCTTCCTGTGCCAGTACACGGGCAATAGCCACACGCTGTTGCTGTCCACCGGATAGCTGATCTGCACGGGAATAGGCTTTCTCCGAGATATTTACGCGATCCAGCGCCGTAAAGGCAAGTTCAATATCCTCTTTGGGGAAGCGACCCAAAATGGTACGCATAGTCGAATGGTATCCAACGCGTCCAGCAAGTACATTGCGGAGTACACTGGACCGTTTCACCAGATTGAAGCTTTGGAAAATCATGCCGATGTCACGTCTGATCATCCGTAGCCTTCTGCCTTGTGCCTTCGTAATGGAACTTCCGTTAATCAGAATCTCGCCCTCACTTATGTCGTGCAGTCGGTTAATAGAGCGTAGGAGCGTTGATTTACCTGCCCCGGACAGGCCCACTACAGCAATGAATTCACCCTGCTTAAATTTCAGATTAATATTATTCAGGCCCTTGGTGCCGTTAGCATAAGTTTTGGTAACGTTATGAAGCTCAATCATGGCAATAATCCTTCTTTCATTCATAATGATCAACCCTACCTGAGTCCTTGCTATAATGGCACAAGCCAGCGCAGCGTAGATCACGCTGAACTGGCCTGTCCATTGCTGCGATTAAGCTGTTTCCATCCAAGAGAGCGATGACAAAGTGAATAGATTCCGAACTACTTTTGGATCAGAGTTATTCACCTTTCACTTTTTCGCCATACTGACGAACGATCTCGAACTTGCTATCATCGGACTCTACATAACCTTCATGCGTATAGATTTCTTTGATGATCTGGTGACCTTCGGTATCTTTGCCGATATCGATGAAGGCTTGTTTGATCTTCGCAGTCCAATCGGCATTCATGTCTGTACGAACGGCAATGGTATCGTTAGGAATAGGCTCAGTGAACGCCAGTACACGTGTATCTTCAAATACAGTCGGATAGTCTTTAGCTACCGTGTTGCGGGCATCTTGGAAAATCGCTGCTGCATCAACGTCGCCGTTCAATACAGCGATCACACCCTGGTCATGACCTTTCAACGTTACAGGTGTTACATCTTTTAATGGATCAATGCCTCTGTCGAGCAACAGACCTGCTGGCCATACATAACCTGCGGAAGACGTTACGTTTTGGTAAGCGACTTTTTTACCTTTAAGGTCTTCAATGGATTGAATCGGTGAATCTTTTTTCACGATAAACATGGATTTATAGGAATCCGCCAACTGTTCGGTTGGAGCACCTGTCTCATCATTTACACCAAAACGTTGTGCTTGCAAAATAACCTGTGCAGCGCCTTTTTCTTTTGCCAGTACATAAGCTGTCGGAGGCAAGAAACCTACGTCTACTTTGTTGGAAGCCATTGCTTCAATAATCGTGTTGTAGTCCGTGGATACACTGACTTTTACCGGAATGCCCAGTTTGTCACCAAGCAATTTCTCGAGCGGTTTCGCCTTGGCTTCAAGCGTGTCTGCATTCTGGGAAGGAACAAATTGAACCGTCAGTTCCGTTGGCACATAACCTTCAGCAGGCTTCTCTGTCTCTGTCGTCGCCGTACCGGATGCATTGGAACTCGCATTCTCCTCGTTAGCCGAACCAGTTGTACTACCAGACCCACAAGCACTCAGAAACAGAACCAAAATCAACAATGGTAAAAATAAAGCAGACTTCTTCAAACGAACACCCTCCAAAGAGTTTCTATTTTTCAGTACTTGTCTACTATAATTGCCATATATTTGCGCGATGTGAAACGAAATTTGGAGTTTTGTAAAGTTTCTTGTCAGGCTGTCAGCGCGTCTTGTATCTGTTAGAATAGGCTCATTATGGTTGAAGATATAGGAAGAACATATATATTAGAGGAGATTGTAAAATGACATTCATAAACCGTACGGCACACCTCGACATCCTGTTCACCAGTGATCTGCACGGGGCCATCCGACCCATTCATTACAATACCAATGCATACCGCCCGGCAGGACTCGCCCTGCTTGCTTCCCTGATTCGTCAGGAACGCGAACGTTCACCTGAACTGATGCTGGTGGATAACGGAGATTTATTGCAAGGTTCGCCCTTGGCCTCATACGCCGCTTCACAGATTTCCAACAGCGCGGGACATCCCTTCATCACGGTACTGAATGAACTCGGCTATGATGCTGCGGTGATGGGTAATCACGAGTTCAACTATGGTCAGGATCTGCTGCGCCAAGCCGTTGAAGCTTCCAACTTCCCATGGCTGTCAGCCAACATTGTGAAGAATGAGCACACAAGAACCAATGGATTAGAAGCTTCGACACATCTTCCAACAGGTGCAGCTCTGCCAGCCTTCGGCCCTCCCTATCTAATCAAGACTCTTTCCTCCGGTGTGCGAATTGCACTCCTTGGTGCAACCACGCACTACATTCCGCATTGGGAGCATCCCAAAAATATCAAGGGCTTGCAGTTCCTTGATGCTTTGGAGACCATTCGTACTTGGGTTAACCATATACGTGAGCATGAACAACCTGATGTAATGGTTGTCAGTTATCACGGCGGATTTGAGAGTGATCTGGAGACAGGCGAGCCTGCCGAACGATTAACTGGAGAAAATCAAGGCTATGCCATCTGCCGGGACATCGACGGCATCGATGTGCTGCTTACCGGACATCAGCATCGTCAGCTTACAGCTACGATTCATGGTGTAACCGTCATTCAGCCAGGATTCAGTGGAAATGGCGCGGGGCACGTCTCCGTTCAGTTGGAACAATCCTCGGACGGGAAATGGCAGATTACAGATAAGAAGGCCCAGTTGTTACTTCTGGATGAACAGCATGGGGTTGAACCTGATGCAACCATCATGAAACTTACGGATGAGCTGGAAGCTGAAGCACAGGCATGGCTTGATCAACCCATTGGCGAGGTGGCTGGGGATTTATCCATTACGAACGCGACGGCTCTGCGACTCAAGGCACATCCATTCATTGCTTTTGTACATCAAGTGCAGATGGAAGCGACTGGAGCGCAGCTCTCCAATACTGCCATGCTAAGTGAAGAAGCAAGAGGATTCGGGAGTCACATCACCGTTCGAGACGTACTATCCAACTTCATCTACCCTAATACACTGACCGTATTGGAACTGAGTGGACAGGATATCCGGGATGCATTGGAACAAACGGCACGTTACTTTGAAGTGAATGCTTCTGGCGAGGTGGCCGTTAATCCAGCTTATATGGAACCCAAACCTCAGCATTATAATTACGATATGTGGGCTGGCATTGAATACGAGCTGGATGTTTCCCAGCCTGTGGGCAGTCGAGTTGTGAAGTTGCAACGTGAGGGCAAACCAGTAGACATGGATGGCATGTACTCTGTAGTCATGAATAGCTACCGCGCTGCTGGCGGCGGGGATTATGCGATGTATCCAGGTAAAAAAGTACTGCACGAAGGCGCAACGGATATGGCCGCACTCGTAGAGGATTACATCCGCAGACATCAACCGTTAACGGTGGAGCAGGCGAATAACTGGCGGGTTGTTGGATCGTAAGGGGTAATGACAGCTTATGTCGATGGACTTGGGCAAGTAATTTCGGAATATTTAGTATGATTTAGGTGGGTTTAGGCGGCTTTAAAAGGATTTGATTTGGCATACAAGTTAGCGTGTGAGCTGCCTATAGGCTTGTGGTCTTGCGGGCTTGCGGGCTTGTGGGCTTGTGGGCTTGTGGGCTTGTGGGCTTGTGGGCTTGTGGGCTTTTGCGCTTGCAGAGCTTGTGGGATTGTGGGCTGTTTCTTGTTCTAAGGCTGCTTGCACTCTTGTTGCTTATTCTAAGGAATCGAGGGAGTCTTATTTTGCCCCTCCCCTCATTTTTAATTGTAAGGAACACCAGACACCCTATTTCCTAAAAATGTAATGATTAACGCCAGATATGGCTCAAAATCTTAAAGTAGCGTGTCTCAGGTTCCTTAGATATCCGTAATTGCTTTAAACTCCTGAATAACGTGTCTCCGATTCGTTAGTGCTCATCCCTCTGCGCCTCCTCTGCTCACACCGTAATTGTAAGCGAGTGGAACGAGCCACCCCCTCGATGATTGAAAGGGGCGTCCCGTCATATTCATGACAGGGACAGCCCCTTCTTCATTTTTACGATATTCAAGCTGTATCACTTCTCAATCCGCTCCTACTTTACTGTAACCAATGTGCCGCGCTCATCTGCTGAACGTATCTCGGCTTCAATTAACTCAAGCGTGCCTGTTGCACTCTCTGGTGTACATACAGATACAGGCGTGCCCGCAAAAACAGACTGGATAAAATATTTGAGTTGGTGATAATATCCCGAGTCGGGTGACAGCTCCGCGACGAAACCGGGAGCATTATTCGGATTCACTTTTAGCTCTCCATTCTCAAAGACCAGATTTCCCTGTTCCAAATTCACCCGATACGTCATCGAGAAACCGTAGTCTCCCCCAGCGTCCAGTCGGCTTGGGCATTCAGCACTTTTCCATCAGGATACACATAATTGGTAGACACGGTATCATAGCCGCTTCCCGGAATAACATTACGAGCGAGCGTGGATACTTGATCCGGTTTGCCAAACACCCAGTGAATAATATCCGCATCATGGATGTGCATATCTAATATGCGAGCCCCGCTTTTCTTCCCATCAAGGAACCACTCTTGAGGCAAGCCCGAACCGCGGAAGAAATAACCTGCGTTGACCGCTCCATAACGACCGTCTTCTACTACGGATTTCAGATAGCTATAGGCTGGCCAGAAGCGTAAACATTGCCCAATCATTAGTGTTTTTCCACTCACTTTGGCGGCTTCTGCCATCTTCCAGCCTTCCGTAGAATGACGAGCAACCGGTTTCTCGCACAGTACATGATAACCTTTCTCCAGCAAGGAACATGTTAGTTCAGCATGCAGGGGTGTGGGCAGCGTAATATCAATGATATCCAGTTCCTCTTGCTCCAGCATCGCGTCGATATTGTCGTACAAACGATAAGGTGTGAGATCATATACCTCTTGCTCTGTTGCCATGTTACCGGCTGCTTTACCGTGCTTCAGTTCCTCTATTCTAAGATCGCAGATGGCTACCAATTCCACGGGTTCCCCTTCGGAGGCAAGGCGTACATAGTTGTCAAAATGCATACGTCCCATAAACCCAAAACCGATCAATCCCACTTTTAACATATTTCTACCTCCCATATCAAAATAGAATGGACACTCTAATAAACGTTGTTATCCGAATTTATTACTGAGAACGCCCAAGAATGGCATCCATCGCTTTGGATGTATTAAATATGATCTGCTTCGAATGATGTGTGTAGGGCGGAATCATCTCCGCAGTTACGTAGTTGTCGTAACCAATAGCCTGTAATGCGTGCATCACCGCCGGATAATTCACATCTCCAGCCAGCAGATCCACAAATCCATGAAGTCCTCCCGCTTGACGGCGGTAATCCTTGAAATGCACCTTTTTGATCCGATGACCGAGAATGCGAATCCACTGCTCCGGGTAACCGTTTTGCACGACATTGCCCACATCTAAATACGAACCTATATATTCTGAGCCAAAAGAATCAATAAAGGTACGCAGTTCTACCGGTGATACCAAAAACTTGTTCCATACGTTCTCAATGCCAATGGATACGCCTGCACTTTTCGCATACGGCAGCAGGTGCGCAAGGGCTTCTTGCGCCCGTTCATAAGCAACTTCATAATCCGTCACTTCGCTGTCTGGAATGAAATCCACACCAACCGCACCCGGAATGACCAAAATGGTATCCACACCAAATGCCGCGGCAAGCTCCAACTGTTTTTTACACACATCCAGTGCTTTCGTGCGAATCTCCGGGCTGGCGCTTGTCATCGGGTAATCCCAGTACAACCCGGTTGCAAGTCCCGCGATTTCGAGTTCAGCTTCCTCCAGACGTCCCTGAATGTCACGAACCTCCTGATCTGTGGCAGACAGACTCACTTCACCTTCTCCATTAAGCGATAGTTCAATCCCCTCAAAGCCAGCTTGCTTCGCCGTCTGAATACAATCCGTAATAGAGGCATCTCCTGGAAACGACCATATGTTAATCCCTTTTTTCATCCGAATACCCTCCTCCAAAATATACAAACCTGTTCTTCAGTGATGCACAGCTATCCCAATTGAAAATAACCAAACCGGGCAGGCAAATGAAAGTTTACAGCCCCTGTGGGCTGCCATGCCTGATACTCCCGATTTCCCTGTTCATTCTCATCAATTCGGTACACGTTGACCCTCCAGCACACCCCTTTAGTCAGGGGTGACTGGAAGTTACTGGCGGGAATATGGATCAGATACACCCGATGGCCCTGGCGATCCACTTCTACAGACGTTTGCAACCCCTTCAACTGCCAGGTTACATCTGCCTGGAATGCTGAACCTTCGTCGTTATTGTGAATGAGTGCATCAAATATCACATTGTGCGGACTGATCTCAAGTTCCATGTATTTCCTGCCATCACCCTGTTCATCAATGAACAGTTCAACCACATCCTGCTCATACAATGGCTGATCCCTTTCCGTGAAATCAGATACGACGTGATCATCCTGGCATACAAAGCGAATATGCAAGTATTCGGGACTCCAGCCAAATCGAACTTCTGTAGATTGATGAGGTGTCCTGCCTGTTACCGTGTCCACCAGTTCCACTGGAACACATCGCTCCCAATCCGCAGCCGCGGGAGATCCATTCTGTGCAACGGACCTGAGTCGTTCGCAGCAATAACTCGTGCTCCGTTCCACCGGGAGAGAGTTCATGTCCATCCTCTCCTTTTTTAGCTTAATCCGTGATGTTGTCTCTCTCGTAAGAACATGTGATAATACATATATTATAAATAAATTACGTGATTATTTATTTAGGAGATAAAGAGATTATTTGCACAATTCCGTTTAGTTTTCATTAGATCTATATGGCCCAATCTCATTGAAAAAGGAGATGGAATTTATGTCTCTGCAACAAGCGATATATCCTCTGCAACGAACCGTCACTTACAAGGAATGGTCACCCAACGTGCATTATGCTCAATTCCAGAGCCTTCCTCCCGGCAAACTGGCAAAGCGGCGTTTGTATGATTTTGAACTTCTGTACGTCTCTCAAGGCGAAGCTGCAACTTATATGAACGATATTAATTTTATTCTGAAGGCTGGTCAGCTAATCTTGCTGCCTGCCGGTGTCTATCATCAAAATGAGGTGGTTTCCAGCCCGGAAGCACGTTTCATTGGCATCCATTTTGATTTCTTCAACGAATTGACCATTCAGACCGAGGCCGATATGGTTGTGAACGAAGAGACTGTTATGCATCATAAATTCGCAGTGGAAGCTTGCGCAGAAGGCATGACGCCGCTATCTTTTAATCCGGTGTATACCCCTTCTCCAGCTGCCGTGCAGCTTATGGAACAATTAGTTCATGAGTTTACGATGCGCCCACCGGGATATGAACTGGTATGCAAAGCCTTGATGCTGCAAATATTGACCCATCTGCTGCGTTCATCATGGCGTAGTTCGTCACGCCATGATTCGGTACACGGAGAGAAGCTGCTTGAGCTCATGAAACATATAGAGGCCGCTCCTTCCAATCCGTGGACCAATTCGGGCATCGCCAAACAATTAAATCTGAGTGTGGATCACATGGCCAAATTGTTCAAACAGATTGCGGGCATGCCGCCCAATGAATACATTCAATCCATCCGTCTAAGCGAGGCACGTAAGTTGCTGCGGGAAACCGATCATTCCATTGAGGCGGTCGGTGTACAAAGCGGTTACCCGGACATTCATTATTTCAGCCGCATGTTCCGCAAATATGAAGGCATTTCCCCCGGGAATACCGGAAGTTGTCCAAAATGCTATAAAAAAGGAGCAGACTGCCTAGTGCAGTCTGCTCCTTGCTTTTTGAAATATCACGAACAACATAAATAGTTCATTTTTCCGTGCCAAACCATACCCTTTAATTCAGCCTATATAGGTCATTTCCGCTCAATATCATTCTCTCTACTTCTATTGTAACGTTATTTTCATGTTTTTTATAGACTGTTTTTTTGGCGATTCCTACACTATACTGCTAAATACAAATCTAAAAAAGAGGTGCATCCGTATATGAATGACCCCAAAAATGTCTTAGATCATGGACCCTTTTTTCATGGTACTAAAGCAGAACTGAACATTGGAGATTTATTGGAACCGCAATACTTATCCAACTACCAAGATAAAAAATCTAACCACATTTACTTTACCGGAACATTAAATGCTGCCAAGTGGGGTGCTGAGTTAGCAAAAACGAATGCCAGAGAAAGAATCTACATTGTAGAACCATTAGGAGATTTTGAAAATGATCCTAACTTAACGGATCAAAGATTCCCCGGCAACCCAACACGCTCGTATCGATCTAAATCACCTCTAAAAATAGTAGCGGAATTAGCTTCCTGGGAAAGACACTCCGATGAAGAGATCAATCATATGCTTTCCTCTTTAAAGAAATTAAGTGAAGAAGGGAAAAATGTGATCTACGATTAATCTCTTAAACCGCAAGTCCCCTTCGTCCAACTTGGACAAGGGAACTCTTGGGTTGAAAGCTATTCTATTTTGCCATTGGAAGATTGGCGGAATATGCAGCGGTACGGAACGATCATTTTGACAGCCACTTCATATTGATGATCCAGATAATCGAGCAGCTGCTTAACCGCGAACATGCCCATCTCCAGCTTCGGTACATGAATGGTCGATAATGGCGGAGAGGTGAATTCGGAGATTTCAATATTATCCACCCCAAAAAATGCGATATCCTCCGGAATGCGGAGTCCCTGTTCTGTTGCAGCGCGCATGGCTGCAATGGCCATCATATCACTGGCGGCAAAAATGGCTGTAGGTCTATTCGCATTATTGGTAAATGCCTGCTTGGTCAATTCATAACTCAGCGAAACATCCCATTTCACATCAATGACCCAGTGATCATCAATCGTTAATCCCGCACCATTCATCGCACGTTGGTATCCAAGGAAACGTTTTTCCTCACGAAAATCATTCTTGTACTCCGCACCGCCAATGTAGGCAATGATCCGATGTCCTTGCTCAATCAGATGATTCGTGGCCTCTCTCGCCGCCTCTTCACGGTCATAACCAACGACTGGAATGTCCGGGTCTGTAATGTCCACTCCAACAACAGTCCGTACATTGGCTTTGAGCCAGCGATAAGCTTCCGGGTCAATTCGTTCCACTACAATCATGCCATCAATCCGATGTTCCTTCACCAGAGATTGTAATTGTACGGTATCTCCATCGTTCTCGATGCTATACACAAATTCCAGCCGCATGCCCGCTTCAGCAAGCTGCTTCTCAATGCCTTCCATAATGACTGAAAAATAAGGACTGTTGTATTTGTTCTGCGGAATGGCGACCACACAACCAATTGCATAAGCCGTTTTAGGTTCAGTCTTCTTTTTCTTGGCTGGACGCTGTGAGCGATAACCCAGCTCCTCAGCAGTGTCCCAGATCTTTTTGCGGGTTTCATCGCTGACCGATCGATTGACATCGTTCTTCATCACACGTGAAACGGTAGAGATCGATACACCAACGCGGTCTGCAATATCCTTCAATTTTGCCATGTGAAGTCCCCACCTTTCCTCTAATCTATGTATTTAAACCCCATTCGTATTGGGGCAATTTCATTCCTGCATAACCAAATTTGCGGCAAATATAATTCTATATTTCAACTCATCATAAGTCAATGCGATACGAGGCATCGAACAACAAGACACCCCCTTCATTTCCTTGCCAACCGCCTCCTACAACAAAGAACACAATCTCTGTAACATAATAACGGCAGCCAGGGAACTCGATCTCCCCACGACTGCCGCGAATTGGTTATACCCTTTTATTTATCTCCATCTGTCTGTATCTGCTTATTGCATCTTGGAGGCCAAATCCTTCAATGCTGCGGTTAGGTCACCGTCCCCAGCGAGAGGAAGTTTGAGTGATTGCTCGCCGTACGTCCAGACCAGATCGGTTTTCTTGGTTGTAAATGGAGATACAATGCCATACTGCTGCGCATCCAGGAAGATTTTATTATCTTCACCGACAGTAGCGATATAAGCATCCGCTGCGGCCTTGTTAGCCGGAATGGAATATCCTTGCTTTGCCAGTTCAGTCTGTCCATCCGGACCCGCAAGCCAGGCAAGCAGCTTGTATCGCTGCCTCTTCATGCTTGGTGTTGGAACTGATCGCAAGACCTGCCGGCTGAACAACAGTTTGGTTTGTTTTGAATTTGGGCAAATACGAGATGCCGTAATCTACGCCAGCCTCCTGGTAGTTGGTTGTATTCCAGCTGCCACCCGGATTCATGGCTACTTTGGATGTCGTAATCGCAAGATTCACCTGTCCACCTAAACCTTCAATCTGTGCAGGTGTGGTGTTGATCTTTTTATTTTTGGTCAAGTCGATAAAATAGTTCAGTACTTCCATCGCTTCAGGTGTCTCAAGCGCAAGGGAACCATCATCATTCACCAGCTTCGCACCATTGGACCACAGTTCCGGCTCCAAAAACCAATCCATCGTTGATCCTGGTGAAATGGACAAGCCCCATTGCTTGATGTTTCCGGCATCAAAACCCGCTTCGTCTGCGCTTTTCCCGTTCTTATCCAGCGTTAGCTTGGTTGCAATATCGGTAATTTCATCCCATGTGGGCTCGAGCGAAGGCACGGGGGCATCATGAGGATTCGTGGTTTCATTCTCAAAGATCGCCTTGTTGTAATACCAGACGATGACGTTGGCATCGATAGGTAAGGATACTTGTTTACCCTGATACTGGTGAAGACCCAGCAGACTTTTGTCCACATTGTTCAGATCAAACTGATTTTCTGCCAGCAAGCCATCCAATTCCTTGAAAATACCCAGTTCGGCGTATTTCTCCACGTATGCATAACTCGTTTTGAACACGTCCGGAAGTGTACCCCCGCCGCATTCGCTGTCAGTCCGTCCCAGTAGCTGCCCGAATCCTTGCCTTCCAGTTTGACCTTAATATCGGTATTGGCCTTCATGAACTGATCCAGCAGTTCCTGTGTACGATGAAGCTCTTCTGCCGTCCCCCATTGTGAGTACGTGATAGTTACCGGCTCGCCTGAGCCTTCACTGCTTCCAGAACCTCCAGAGTTGGCATTTTCCGACGATCCTCCATTCGCACATCCACTGATGACCACCATTGTTGCAAGTACAAGTGCCCACACATTGAATAGCCGTTTGCTCTTCGCTCTCATATACACAGCTCCCCTTTAAGTCATATCAATAAGTCCTGTTCACCTGAAAACCGGAAAGCAGACAGCCGCTCTACCCTTTGGTGCCCGTGAGCACCACCCCCTCAACGATATAACGTTGTGCAAACAGATATAGCAGACCGATCGGAACAATACTGATGAATGCTCCCGCCGCAAGTGCCGGCAGATCCTGGCTCGTCTGACCAATCAGGAGCTGCAATCCTACGCTCAGGGTGAACATTTCTGCATTTTTGATATACAGGAACGGCCCCAGAAAATCGAGCCAGGAATTCACAAAGGCAAAAATGATGGTTGTCATAATAATGGGTTTGGACAGCGGCATAATCACTCGTGCATATACTGTCCAGCGATTGCCGCCATCGAGATATGTAGCTTCATCCAGCTCCTGGGGAATGGTCATGAAGAATTGACGAAACAGGAAGATATAATAGGCGCCTCCGAGCCAGGCCGGCACAATGAGCGGCAACCAGGTGTCAATCCAGTTTAACTTGGAAAAAAGGACGTACGAGGGAATCATCATAATGGACGGGGGAATCATCAACGTAACGAGTACAACCGGGAACAACATATTCCGGTATCTGTTCACAAAGCGGGAGAAACCGTAAGCGACAAGTGAACTGGACACCACCGCTCCCGCTGCAACAAAAAGGAAATGAAAAATGAGTTTTGAATCCACTGCCACATCATCGGCTGTACAGCGAACAACCGTTCAAAGGCTTCCAGACTGAATGTGTCTGGCAGGATGGTTGGAGGTACCTTGTAGGTTTCCGCTTTGGTTTTCAGCATGGTCGAGAGCATCCATACAAGTGGCCCTGCGAATAGCATTAACGCTGCGATCAGCAACGTATACTGGGACGTTTTTACCGCTATTTTTCGGCTATTCATGTAACTCCCCTCCTATCGTTCTCCCTCGTAATACACAAAGCGGTTTGATACTTTCATCAGGATCAGGGTAACAAGTGAGATCACAGCGAACAGGAAAATGGACTGTGTCATCGCCATGCTGAATTTCAGATCGGTAAAGGCCGACTTGTAGATATTGTAGACAAATGTATAGGCAGCGTAGTTCGGACCACCCTTGGATAACAAGAGTGCTTCCGTAAACATCTGAAAGTTATACATGGTCTGAATAATGATGACAAACAGAATGGAAGGACTGATCATCGGCAGCGTAATCTGGAAAAATCGGCGAACCCCGCTGGCACCATCGATGGCTGCCGCTTCATACAGATGTCTGGGTACATTTTTCAGTGCAGCCAAGAAGATCAGTACCCCGCTGCCGGAGATCCAGACCTGAAGCATGATGATGACCGGCTTAATCGTATGTTCTCCGCCAATCCAGTCCACTTTGCCTATACCAAGCGCGCCAAGTCCAGCGTTCAAGATGCCAAACTCGGAGTTGAATACCAGCCGCCAGATGATGACCGTTGCCACAATCGGCACCAAGGTCGGCAAATAGAAGAAGGTGCGGAACAAGGCAATTCCTCTGACATTAAAATTAAGCAGCATCGCCAGACCAAGCATGCCTGCTGTTACAATCGGAACACCAAATACTACAAAATACATCGTGTTCAGCAGACTTTTCAAGAAGATGGGATCGTCCATCATGTGTGTAAAATTATCGATCCCGACAAAGTTAAAGTTGGTCGCTCCAGGAAGTCTGGCATCCGTAAAGGCATAGAATACCGAGGTTCCAAAAGGAATCATAAAAAGGTGATAAATCCGATGATCCAAGGCAAAATGAAGAGAAAGAACAGCAGCGTGTCATATTTTCTCAACCTGTTCATGATGACACCCCTCAGCCTGAAATTTCTTCTAAATAGACATACCGTTCTTCCAAAATGGATTTCTCTGCCGCCAGGGCAATAAGCAACGCGTTACGACCAACCTGTGCACTTGCAAAAGGCTGCTTGCCTTCCTGTACACATTTCAGAAAATCAATACGCTGAGTCTGTCCCCTGTATGACCGCCCATAATGGAATCCGACGTCACATCGATCTCCAGATGATCCTTCGTCCAGTCCTGCCCGCCAACGATATCAATCGTCTTGTCATTACGAGCCACCATCTGACCGCCGTTCTCTCCGATCAGGCCAATCTCAAGCCCTTCTCCCATCAGATTGCGCGGTTTCAGATACATGCATAGGCCCAGATTGGCCTTGCTGCCGTTATCATAATCAATGGTGATAAAGGCATGATCGACGATGGAGGTATCCGAGATTTCTTTTGTCGGATAGTGACTGTATGAATTCTGAATCTGATTGCGCTCTCCTTGCTTCATGACATGCTGGCCTCCAGAGGCAAACACGCGGACAGGCTTCGCCTGGATCATCCAGTTGAAAATATCGAAGTGATGACAATCCTTCTCTACAATCGCTCCCCCGGACTTGGTTTTGTCATAGAACCAATCCGCAGGTGGGAACGGGTCTCGGAATTCCTTGCACCACATCAATTTCACGTCACCAAGACGGCCGTTCTCCAATTCCTTTTCCATTCGGCGATACAGATTCGAATACCGATAAACCAATCCGATCTGCAATACCTGTCCCGAGGCTTCCGCCGCTTCTATAATGGCATCACAGTCCTCAATGGTATGGGCGACCGGTTTCTCCAGAAATACATGCTTGCCAGCTTCCAAAAAAGCGACCGCTACTTCACGATGCAGATAGTTCGGCACACTAATGACCACCGCATCCAAATCTTCCTTGGCAAGCAGTTCATGATAATCACTAACGATAGTGGGGCTACTGTTCTTAAGTTCAGCCAGTGTACGTGCCACATTGGCCTCATTCATATCACAGATATAACGAACCTCACTCTCTTGGAGCAAATCAAAACCAATGCAATGATGTGACCCCATGTCTCCTACACCGATAAAAGCCATTTTTATCTTCCCCATGCTTACACTCTCCGTTGCTCATAAATTTGCGGCAAATGCCTTGAGACCAATTCGATGTAAAGAAATCTAACAAGATGATGACTATGTAACGATAGTAAAATAGTTTTATTTCCTTGTCAATTGGTTTTGGCTAGATTTTTAATTATTTTGCCGCAACATATTTTCAAGCCTTTTTATATACAAATAAACTAATTAACTCTGCATTTATCTTAAATTAAGCGTTTACATTTTTATTTCTATGTCATATAATTTATTATGATTCCATTTTAATTGCGGCAAAAAATAACATTGATATTATAATATTTTCTGTTTATTTTTCAATGTTACACTCTTATTTTCAATAGAAAACTCAATAAATCCCGGAAAAAAATCTGTTGAATCTCCTCTATTCATCCCCTATAATGCAATTTAAACGCGGAATTCAAGAACTAATATCACATTTTATATTTGCCGCAAACTAATCCCCTCATCTTTTCAGTCATTTACCCTCACTTACTACCATGATTCTTACATACAACGTCATTATCGTACCGCTCCATGCGGATTCGAAAGGAGTTGAGCTTCCTTAACTGTCCCTCATGACATGAAGGTGTGACAGAACGAGTTATCATCCATAATTCATTATTCAGGAGGTATACCATGACAAGATTATTTGATCGAAGTAAGAGGAGCTTTGGACTATTTTTGGCTTTTGTCCTCATGATTACCCTGCTTTTGCCTGCGGGAGTCTTACCCAAAGCCTCTGCTGCAACCATCACCATTGATGGCAATGTGAGCGACTGGAGCAGCGTTAGTGCTCTCACGACCAATAGCGGCACAGCCCAGACGCTTAAAGTAACAAATGATGGGACCAACCTCTATCTGCTCGTTCAAGGCTCTGGTCTTAGTACGGCGATGGGCAACTTCTGGATTAACACCGACAATAATACTTCAACCGGTTACCAGGCTGCGGGCTGGGGACTACAGGTGTGGAGTGGCTCCTTGAAAATACGGGATTATACCGCTATGGCGGCAGCGGAACCGACTGGAGCTGGAATTTCAACAGCACATTAACAAGCTCCCAATTCTACCGTAGCTCCTCCATCATCGAGGTTGCTATTCCTCTCTCGACACTGCAAATCAGTGCAGGCAGTACAGTTCGAGTCGGGTATATCGATAACAGCTCGGATACATCCAGACTGCCCGCAGCTGGACAAACACTGCCCGCTTATCTCCTGACCTCGTCTGGATCGGGCGGGGGTACGGGGAACAATACCGTGGTGAATCCTGTAGAGCTGGACAGCCCACTCAACAATCCATTCAAAGGCTGGGCGCCTTCGGCCAAGAGCACGACATATGCACAGCCACACAGGCTCGTATATGCCGGTGTAACCTGGAAGGAGCTGGAGTCCACCAAAGGCACCTATGATTTTAGTGCGATTGAAGCCACCAATAATTTTGCCTACTGGAAAAGTAAAGGCGTCAAAGTGGTGTTTCGCTTCATTCTGGACAGCCCGACAGGACAGGCTCATCGGGATATTCCCGACTGGCTCTACAATGACATGGTTGCCCGTGGAGAATCACCCGGAACCGTATACAATGATACAACCGGAGGCATGGGCACAGGCAACAACATGGGCTTCTCTCCCAACTACAACTCCACATATCTGCAAGAACGGCACCAATTAGCCATCGAAGCCATTGCCGCAAGGTACAATACGAATGATCGTCCGGTCGCTTTTGTCCAGATTGGTTCCCTCGGACACTGGGGAGAGTTCCATACATGGCCTTATGTCGGACCCAATGGTGAAACCAATTACACAGGCGCTTTCCCTACCAATGACATCTCGAACAAGTATGTTCAGCATTACATTGATGCCTTTGCCGGCAAAGAGGACAAAATGCAGGTTCTGATCCGCCGCAGTATCGCCTTGGCGAAAACCAACAATAAAGGCATGGTTTTGGGCATGTTCAACGATGTGTTTGGACATAAAGACAGCTTCGATGCGGATTGGGGTTGGTACACGGGCACCCAGAATGGCTATTGGGATGACATTGGCCAGCAGCAACCAGGACACCCGAACTTCTGGGAAACCCGTATCTCTGGTGGTGAATTTTATGGGGGAGCTTCCGGCATGCTTGCGGCATTAACCACCGGTAGCGGATTTACGGAAACATTGCGTCAAACGGAGCTAAGTAAACCAAGCTGGCTTGGACCGAACTCTCCGGCCTCACTCCCGCTGAATCATGCATTACAGGCCAATATTGATGCGCTCAAGAAACGAATGGGTTACCACTTTGTCGTGAAGGAAATATCGCATCCATCCACCATTAGCGGAAGCACGTTTACCACAACGATTAAGGTGGAAAATAAAGGCGTACAGCATTTCCCGTTTGCTTGGCCGGTTGAGATTCAACTCCGCAGCGGCAATACCGTTGTTGCGAAGAAAACTACAAACGTTAATCTGACCACATGGAAAACGGGGATCTACACCTTGACCGACTCCATTTCGGTCTCCGGTCTTGCTGCTGGCACCTATGATATCGCGATTGCGATCATCGATCCATCAACAAATCAGCCTGGCGTGGACTTCGCCAATACGAATAAGCTGACGGACGGATCATTCAAGCTGAGCAGTGTAACGAAGTAAATGTCAGGTTCAGATGCCGCATTGTATAATGCGATGCATTTGTCAGTACATTTGTCAGTGCACTCGTCGATGCATTCGCCATTGTACGTGTAAATTACAAGAGCAGGAAAGAAGGCATAACCATCATGCCCTCCTTCCTGCTCTTCCTTTGATTGCACCGAGTGACCAACTCCACAATAGCTCGGCAGCTCGCTTTCCCTCGGGTCAACCCTTTTTAACTTATACTTTGATTTCCTCAGCTTCAGCTTCCGACAAGGGCAACTCGCAGGTAGGTCCGAACGCTAACGAACATCAGGCACCTTATTCGAGGTTTTTTTAAATGATCTCAAAATGTAACGAACTTCATGGACCTATGTCAAAAAAGTAGACACTACGCTGCGGATTTGACCGTAAAATTCATCGCAAAACGAGCAGGGGAAAGATAACCTAGTGAGCTATGCATTCGCTTACGGTTGTAGTAGAACTCAATGTATTGGTAGATAGCGGTATAGGCCTCTTCCATCGTCTTAAACCGAGGGTTACAGTAAATGAGTTCCTTCTTTAAAATACTGTGCCATGACTCAATACAGGCGTTATCGTAACAGTTTCCTCGGCGGCTCATACTGGATTCCATACCGTATAATTTCAGTTGCTCCACGTATTCTTTTGACGTGTACTGAGAGCCGCGATCCGAGTGATGGAGTAATCCCGGAGCGGGGCGTTTGGCCTTATAAGCTTCCTCCAATGCACCCATCACCAAACTGGTTTCCATATGGTTATATAGACGCCAGCCTACAATTTCCCGTGTGCACAAATCCAGAACGCTGGCGAGGTAAAGACGACCTCCTCGGCAAGGAATGTAAGTGATGTCGGTAACCCATACGGTATTCGGTTTGGATGTTTTGAATTGCTGATTCAGCGTATTCGGCGCAAGGGGATGGTCGTGTTTGGAATCCGTCGTCTGAACGCGATATTTGGGCATGACCACGGAACGTAGATTCATTTGACGCATGTATATACTGACGGTACGTGAAGAGATTCGCAACCCTTCTAAATGGAGCAGATACGTAATTTTGGGGCTTCCACACCGCATCTGGTGGTCGTAAAAATGATAACGAATACGCTTCATAACCTCGTCTTTGCGGTTCTGCCGCTTGCCGGTTCGGTCCATTCGCCATTTGTAATATCCGCTCCGTGATACTTGAAAGGTTCTGCACATCTTCTCCAAAGGAAACTCGGAGCGATGGTCTTCTACAAACTGAAATCTTAGCTCTTTGGTTTGCTGAAGATGTGCACTGCTTTTTTTACAATCGCCAGTTCTTCTTGTGTATCCGCAAGCGTGTGCTCTTTCTCTTGAAGCAACCGACGCATCTCTTGAAGCTCTGCTTCCAGTTCCTTCACTCGATCTACGCTAGCAACAGGCTCATGTTTTAGTTCGCGGTACTTACTCATCCATTGGTGTAACGTACTTTTTGGAATGTTGAGTTCTTCTGCCAAATCTCCAAGTGTCTTTGTCTGCTCTTGAATGAATTTGACTGTTTGTTTCTTGAATTCTTCGTTATATCGTTGCCGCTGTTCACCCATGTGGACACCTCCGTTAATCTTATTATCCTTCCGTCCGTTAACGGGTGTCCACTTTTTATTCTAGCTCCATCAGAAGCCTTATATTCCGATTTCCAGGCCAGCATCAGCTTAAAATACGCTCATTCAGGTCAATAACATCTCTGTGGTTCGTTAGAATCTCACAACCTTTGTATTTCGGCAAATAGCGTCTGTCATGTTCGTTAAAATTGGTACAGCCTTTGCTGAGCCTGCATTGCAGTAACATCGAGTATGTTGACGATATGACGTTGACGATATGACAACTTCGAACGCTCTCCATTTCATATCTCACATATCTATAGCACATATCAAAAATAAGGATTGGGGCCCTTCCGGGTCTCCAATCCTTTTGCTAATATTGAGCCTTGTCCACGTTACCGTCCTCAACAGAATAAAAGGTACTTCTCCAGTCATTCTGGAACTTGAGCGCAAAGGGATCGTCAGGAACCAACTCCTGTATTCCTTAGTCACCTTGCCCTTCTCTTATTCCTTCGTCACGTTACATTCCCTTATCCATTACTGAACCTTACTGCATCTTACTGCATCTTACTGCACCTTATTGCGCTTTATTTATTCCTCTATTGTGCCTTCTTACGCAACTGACTGTAATACAGCTCACTGTAGAAACCGCCTTGTTCCAGCAGCGCATCATGCGATCCTTGCTCCAGCAGATGCCCATCCTTCAGCACCAGAATCCGGTCGGCTTGGCGGATCGTGTTCAGCCTGTGGGCAATAACAAAGCTGGTGCGTCCTTGCATCAGACGTTGCAGCCCTTCCTGGATTTTGATCTCCGTAACAGTATCAATGCTACTCGTCGCTTCGTCCAGAACGAGAATGGAAGGGTCCGCCAAAATTGCCCGGGCAATGGCGAGCAGCTGCTTCTGTCCCTGACTTATCCCGCTCCCATCGGCCTGGAGCACTTTGTCGTACCCGTCCTTCATTCGCACAATGAAGGAATGCGCATTCGCCAGCCGGGAGGCTGCTTCCACCTCTTCATCCGTTGCGTCCAGACGGCCAAAACGAATATTTTCCCGAATTGTACCCTGAAACAGGAATGAATCCTGAAGCACAAACGCCATATGAGACCGCAGATTCTCACGCCGAATGGTGGTCATATCGCGACCATCTACTGTTAATGTACCAGCTGTCGGATCATAGAAACGGGATAATAGCTGGATCAATGTTGTTTTCCCCGCTCCGGTCGGACCTACAAGAGCAATCATCTCACCGGGTTTGGCTTCAAAGCTGATATCATGCAAAATGTTACGTCCTTCATCGTATCCAAAGGATACTTTGTCGAAACGTACGGCTCCCTCCACCTTATCCAGAGATACCGCTGCCCTTCATCCTTCGCTTCCTCATCTTCGTCCAACACCTCGAATACACGCTCAGCCCCCGCAATCGCGGACAATAACGTATTCCATTGGTTCGCCAGATCATTCAGCGGGCGTGTAAACTGACGGGCATATTCCACAAAGATAATAATCACCCCAACTGTAACAGAACCCTGAATCGCCAGAATACCCCCGATGCCCGCCACAATCGCAAAGCTCAGGTTATTCAATCCATTCATCAGTTTCGGGATAAAACCGGAGATCGTCTGTGCCCAGAAACCGGAGATCCGGATGCGGGTATTCCGTTCCTCAAAACCGCGAATCACGCGCTCCTCTTGCGAAAATGCCTTAATGATGCGCTGCCCGGATAATGTCTCTTCGATGTAACCGTTAAGTTCACCGAGATTGCGCTGCCGCTCCTTGAAGAGTGGTCCCGTTCTGCGCGTAATCCAACGCATGCCGATCGCCATCAAAGGCACAACGATAAAGGTAAGCAGGGTCAGCAACGGACTGAGCCAGAGCATAACGCCAAACGTTCCGAGCAGCGTTAATACACTTGAGAAAATCTGGATGGCCGAGCTGTTCAACGTACCGCTGACATTCTCGATATCATTGGTCACCCGACTCATAATCTCCCCTTGCTGGCGTTTACCGAAGAATGGAATCGGCAGCTTGTGCAGATGGGAGAACAGATCATACCGCATGCGGAACACCGTTTCCTGTGCAATCTCGATCATCCATATGTTTTGTAACCAGGATGTAAGAGAGAACAAGACGTACACTGCGGTTAATCCAATCAGAAACCGAGTCCAGCTTGTGCCAGCTTCACCTGCGATGAAATCATCCACGGCCACCCCCACCATGTAGGGGCCAAGCAAAGCCAGTGCAGAGCTGGCAAATACCATCAACAGCACCATCGACAGCTTAATTTTACGCCGTGCCAGATAGGTCCAGATGCGACCTAGCGTCCCGGACCAGTTCTTCGCCCGTGCCTTGGGTTTGCGACCACCGCCTGATCGTAACGTCTTCGGATCGATTGGCGGTGGCGGCTGACGGAAAGGCTCAATGAATGCTTTGAACATGCTGTGCACCCTCCCCGTATTGTGATTCATGGATTCGACGATACAGCTCTGACGATTCCATCAGGTCTTCATGTTTTCCCTGTCCAATGAGTTCTCCATCATCAAGCAGCAGAATCAGATCCGCCGATGTCGTCGAACTGATCTTCTGGGTGATGATAAACGTAGTACACGACAATTCTTCCAACGCATCCAGCAGTCTGCCTTCTGTCGCCACATCCAGTGCGCTCGTGCTATCGTCCAAAATCAGAATTTTCGGCCTGCGCACCAGTGCTCGTGCAATGGAAAGTCGCTGCTTCTGTCCACCGGAGAGATTAACTCCCCGTTGCCCCAGCAAGGTATCATAACCGTCTGGTAAATTCTCAATGGTCTCATGAATCTGGGCGCGCTTCGCTGCTTCCACGATCTCTTCCAAGGTAGCATCTTCCTGACCCCAGGCAATATTCTCCCGTATGGAGCCGGTAAACAGGACAACCTCCTGAGGCACATAACCAATCGCACCACGCAGCATGGACAGATCCAGCTCTGTTGCATCCGTACCATCAATTCGGACCTTGCCTTGATCCTCTGTGTACAACCGTGGAATAAGCTGCACCAGTGAAGATTTCCCTGAGCCTGTTGCTCCCATAATGGCAATACGTTCCCCGCCTTTGCAGTGAATGTAATGTTGTCCAGTACTGTAATTTCACTATTCGGGTAACTGAAGCCTACGCTGCGGAATTCAACCGCTCCCTGCACAGCGCGCTGTTTCTTCGAAGAGTATACAGATGGCGGAAAATGTGAAGATTTCACAGATCCGGCAGACGTTGCAGACGTTGCTACCGCTTTATTCTGTTCAGTCTCTGACGTATCCTCCGTATTAAACACTTCATTCAGACGCTGCGCTGAAGCGCTTGCTCTCGAGAAGGTCACCAGAATCCAGGACAATGCAGACATGGCTCCAATTGTGCGAAGCAGATAGTTAATGACGGCAACCACTTCACCTACGGTTGCATTACCAGCGGCAATGTCTACTCGTCCGAACCAGAGCACGGCGATGATACAGACATTCATCATCAGCAGCATGAATGGCATCGTGGTCTCCGTCAAGCGCAGCGCGGAGATTGTGCCTTTCATCAGCTTGCCGCTGAATCCGGCAAAGCGTTCAATCTCATGGCCCATCCGTACGAAGACACGGATCAGCCGAATGCCTGTCAGATTCTCCTGGATGACTCCATTGACGGCATCCAGTCTGCGCTGCACATTGCGGAACAGCAACGCTGCCTTTTAATCATCCATACCACAACCACAAGCAGGACAGGAACCATGACAACCAGCAGCAGACCCAGCCTCGGATTCACGATCACTGCCATAATCATGCTACCGATAACCACCAAAGGCACCCGTGTCATGAATCGCAGGCTCATGAAGACCGTGTCCTGAACCTGGGTCACATCCCCTGTTAATCGGGTGATCAGGGACGATGTTGCAAACCGGTTAAATACGGCATAAGAGAACGTTTGCACTTTCTCATACAGCTTCTCCCGCAGATCGTATCCAAACCCCAGACTCGCATGGGACGCAAAGAACGAACTGGCAATCCCGGCAGCAAAAGCCACCACAGCACTGCCAACCAGCACACCGCCCCATATCCAGACGACAGATAAATCCCCCTGTTGAATCCCGTTATCAATGATCTTGGAGATCAGATAAGGCTGGGCCAGCTCCACCGCAAGCTCAATCAACATCATGACCAGGGCGGCAATCGCGGCAACTCGGTACTTCTTCAAGTAGTATAACAGCTTGATCATAAGCATTCCTCCGGCTCGGAGCACCCTAAACCGATAGCACGTTCCAGCTCAGAGCCTCCATTAGACATGTTGTTTTCTCCACTTCGTCCAATATGTAATCATTTCTATGTACACATATGGTTATTATAGCGTATTTTACAATGCCGCTTCTATTCTTATTACCCTACTTTTCCCATGACAATAACTTATCAACATTATGACAGCAAAAAAAAGGAAGGTCTCGTTTAATGATCAACAAAAAACCAGGACATGAATGTCCCGGTTTTCGGCTAATATGCTTTTTCTACTTGATATTTGGAGGAATCTTTGATCATCGTAATATTGGTTTTGCTTTTCTTCCATGTGGCGTCCACAGTTGTATCAATGGTGATCCATTTCCCGTCCAGATAGACTTCGTTCCAAGCATGGTACGTATCTACATAAGCGCTTGTTCCCATATTCAGCTTGGCTGGAATACCGACACTCCGGACCATCCCCGCAAACAAAGAGGAGTATCCGTAACAGATCGCTTTGCGAGAAGCCATGGTAACGTCCATTTCAGGCAAGTACCCATCACTTGGAAGATTCGCGGCCAACTGTTTATCGTAGTTCACAGTAGTAATAATATAGTTATAGATCGCTCTAACCTTGTCTGTATCCGTTTTTTTGCCTTTAGTCAGCTCTCTCGCTTTTGCAGCAGCTTGTTTGGTTGTCGTCCAATCCACATTCTGTATGGAATTCAGATATACACGGCTGGAGTTGCTGAGCTTCAAATTGACTTTTTTCTGTTCCAGAATCTGATACAACTTGCCGCTGGTCTGTTCCAATAACGTAATTGAATATTCGCCATTCCCCATCTGGAGCGGAAACACCTCAGATTTTTTCCCCGGAACCAGATTATACGTATATTTTTCCTGCCCTTTTGCAATCTGAACCTTGGTTCTAACAAGGGATTTCACATCATATTGAACATGGATGATACCTTTGCCCACATCTGATGTATCCAACCATTCCTGCCGATCTGCATACACGCGGCTTCCATGTGTCAGATTACCTGTGATCAGCAAAATGATGATCAGCGTCGCCATGAACTTGCGCATGACATGTTAACTCCCTTCGGTAGCCAGGCTGCCACGCTTATGCGGAAGGCCCTTTGGCTTTGCGTCCCTGCCTTTCGACAGGTTTGCCGTTGTCGTATTACGTTGGTAGTTTACAATCTTTACTAATATATATCGGACAGTTAATCCTTGCGGTTGAATAGACCATTGTACCTATTTCAAGATATGTATGAGGATAACAGGTGGCATGCTGAATATATGAACAGGCAAAAAAGCCGAACCCTTGTTGGGTTCAGCTTTTTTGTATAACGCTATACTTTTGCTTATTACATCATTCGGGCCTGCACGATCAGGCGGTGCGTGGGATTAATCAGAGGATCACATGTAATCAGAGTAAGTAATCTGTCATCACCCTCGTTGTTTAGTACAGATATATCTGTGGGCTCTACAATCTTAATTCGGATGACCTCATACAAGTACTCTTGTCCATGTCTGCGTATCTTAATCTCATCACCAAGGACCACTTCATTCAGACGATTGAACAATCGCCCTGTGGTGTGCGCACGATGAGCTGCAATTGCAGCATTCCCTGGTTGGCCTGGCAAAGATGTCTCACTGATGTGTACAGCAGCATGTTTCATATTCTGCTTGGTGGCTCCCTCCAGAATCGGCAGCTCCACATCGATACGATCAATGCCAATCACGCCGATTACAGAGGGGTCTGCAATCTGATCTTCTGCATGTTATGGGTCTGATTCTTGTGAAGAAGCACCCTCATCATCTTCCGTATTCTCCAACAGATTCGATACCTTCTTGTAACTGTTGAGTATACGTTGTCCATCTAAAATACCTTCACTTGAAGAACGTGAGGATGAGTCCTGCAAAGAGGCATGTTCTGCCGTCTTCAGCAACTGGTTCGTCTTCCTGTCCTCATTCCATTCCCTCAGACCTGGATATAGGATGATCGCTATCCCCAGCAATAGAAGCACATATGCAATTTTACGCATAGGCTAGACCTTTCTTCTAAACAATAAGCTGCTTCCGAGTAGTAACAAAATGATACCCGACACGTAAAATGGCATCTTGCTGTTTTCTCCTGTTTGTGGCAACATACCTGTTTGCATTCCACCGCCGTCAGGTTGCTGTGGCTGAGGTTCACCGACAGGCATTCCTTGGGGAATCGGATCCTCGTTGATCACCACTGGCGGCGCGTTGGCTCCACAGGCGTACCCGGGATAACGGGTTGCTCACTTCCAGGGGTACCCTCATCGGATGGTGTTGGGTTCGGATCAACACCTCCCAGCGGAATATCCTCATCCTCAATAATCACAGGAACCGGAGTAACAGGTACCGGAGTCCCTGGAACAACAGGTTCAATTGGTGACTGTGGATCAGAGCCCACAGGTGTTCCTGGTTCGGTTGGTGTCTGTGGATCAGAGTCCACAGGTGTTCCTGGTTCGGTTGGTGTCTGTGGATCAGGGTCCGCAGGTGTTCCTGGTTCGGTTGGTGTCTGTGGATCGGGATCCGCAGGTGTTCCCGGTTCGGTTGGTGTCTGTGGATCAGGGTCCGCAGGTGTCCCCGGTTCTACTGGCGGTTCTGTTTTCTTCGTGTTGGTTACCACCATGGTCTTCACGTTACCTGTCTTTTGGACACCGGAATCAATCTTGACGGTGATCTGAGCTTGATCAATATCATAGCCTTCCGGAGCTGTAAGCTCCTCCAGCACATAGTCATCGTATAACAGATTGCTGAATACGATTCTGCCATCGGCATCTGTGGTTTGGATGATTGGTGTACGCTTTTCTGCCTTATCATATAGAGCGAATGTAGCACCCTCCAACTTCTCATCAGGCCGCTCCTTGTCTACCTTGGTTACTTCGAGACTGCCTGTAACTCCATTACCTGTCCCGCTTCCGGAGGAAGTACGAACCGTAATTTGCTGCTCGGTCTCCCGCTTCTCCGTGGTTAGGCGGCTCCCTTCCATATAGACTTTATTGCTGACTTTGGATTTATCCGAAGCATGGATGAACGACTGATACTCCAAGATGTATGCGGACGAGATTGCCTGTATAAATCTCAGTTCCAAACGCTGTTTACCCTCTTCATCTTTACGGATATTCAAAGTATAATCGTGATCCCTAATTAACTCCTGATCCTTGGAGATTTCGCCTCCAGCGGTTACTTTAGTTGAATAGAGATGGAAAGAATCATCCATTAGAATCTGATTTGCGCTAGGCTCATCGATAATCCGGGCATCGGTGACGTAAGATTGTCCTTCATTAATGTTAATGTTCCAGTTGATCTTATTGCCATTCTGAGCACCATTCTTCGTGACATATACGCCACCGTGCGGGATGGCTACCGTTGCCGTCCATTCGGCAACCGTTGCTCCACTGCTTTGTACGACCGCTTTATTTTTCACTTGCGAGGTGAGCAATTCTCCCTCCAGTGATGTTCTGAACGTGATCCAGTAAGGGGTGCTGACGTTATCTGCGAATTGGATTCGAAGCTCATTCCCATTCTCCCGGGAAGGTGCAATAACGGTATACCGATCTGCCGGCACTTCTGCTCCCTTACTTGCTCCATTCCATGTACCGGACAATGTCATATCGTAAACTTTTACCGAATCAGGTATTACCTTCTGTCCTTGTTGCAGTACATCACGCACTTCCGTTTGACTCCATGATTTTTTATTGTAGTTCATCAGAATATCCCAGGTAATCTCTTTGTTGCTGGCATTGTAGGTACCTCGTTTGGCCCCATTGTCTTTGGTGAGATTATCAGGCCAGAATCTAGCGTCTGTCTCTGCAGAACGTGGCTCTTTATTTTGCATCCATTCCATGTTGACTTTGTTCCAAAATTCGGGAGGTGCTTTGTTGATCTTCCAATCGCTGTTATATGATGTTTTGTATGTGATTGTATACGTGTTATTCAGTGACTTGGAAGGGTCAAAATGCAGTTCGAATCCGCTTCTGTTCCCTTCTGAGCCAAGAATAACAGTGTAATCCTGCGGGGATTGCAGTTTATTTTTACCGTCTAGACTTGCAACCTGTATGGTATCAGGGAGAAGTTCCAGCCCCCCATTTGGAAATGAATCCTTGATTACAACTTGTTCCATCGGATATTTATCACTGTTCAATGTTACTTTCCAGATGACCGTTTTATCCTTGAAATTGGCCTCAGCCACTTCTTTCTTAATCACGCCGCTTCGGAGAACCTGCTCTGCTTGAGAAGCTCCTCCATCTGTCGTGATTTTGTTGATGATCTTCTCATTCTCATAGACACGATTTATGGGTTTGGTCTGATACTTTATCGTATATGCGGTCTCCACATCCTCATGGAATTGCAGGTTGAAGCCACTTGTTTTATTTTCATTCTGGATCATCGTCAACGTATACGCGGAAGCATCCAGTGCTTCATTGCTTGTTCCTTTGTACACTTTGAACGATTCGTTTATCAATTGCTGACTTCCGTTAAACCGGTCATTTAGCTGGGCACTCGCCTGTGGTATATGTACATTCCCAGATTGTATCCAACGGTCCATGAGATGGTTTGGCTGATCGGATCATATTTAGCTACGCTTTTGGAGAGCAGTGCTCCACGTTTCACGTTAACTGTGGCACTTGCTGATGTTTCTTCAATGTCATCTCCAGAAAGTACCGCTGTGTTGGTGTATTGCGCCGACTGATCCACCATTTGCGTGGAATATTCAATTCGATAGGCGGTATTGATGCTTTCTTTGTTCCAATGAAGCTTGAATCCCTTGTCACTATCCAATGTTTCTACTGCATACTCGCTTGCGTCCAGTGGTTCACGCAGGACGGTCGAACCATCGCCGTTCACTTGGAGATGATACACACGTATCGATTCCTTCTGAAGTTGCAGACCTTCAGGTGTCGGATCGGTGATCATGCCGCGGCTGAATGAATCCAGCTCTTTGTTCACATCCAGTGTCCAGTTAATTGAATTAGAATCTGTCGCATCCACTTTCCCACGCTTCTCAAGTGCAGGTGCAGCTTGCGGTGCAATCTGGATGACGACGGTCTGTTCGCCACCTTTGATCGGTGTCACAATAGTTACCTCTGTGCTGCCCTTTACAATCTCTGTGCTGAATTCGGTTTGGATCTGCAAGGTACCCGTTACATTGGAGTGGTTCTCCACATAGTCATTAAACGTAAGTACAACCTTGCCTTGACGATCCACGGTAAAACGCCCAACTTCGTTTTGCCCATTTTCAGTAGCCAGAGGTTCGTCTATATCGGTGTAGATGACAAACTGTTCCGGAAGATTAAAGGTAAAAGTATCTCCCGACTTGTACGTATTGTTCGGTAACTCCCAGTCATATTTCAACTGAATCGCTTCATCGGCCTGAATGCGATGACCCGGATTCTGTACGCTGTCGATGAGTGCTCCATCCGCACCGGTTAATATCAGTTTCGTTAAAATATTGACGTTCTGAGCTGGCTGCTCTTCAAGTTCATTGGTATCTTGAACTTCATCACTATCAGCTGGATCTGAGCTCTCTGTCTCTTCCGGTTGTTCCGGATCTGCTACGAGATCAGCCGAGGCTGGATCTTCGGTTAGATTCGACTCTTCAGACAAATCTGATGAATCGGGAGCTTCACCTGCTTCTAAAGCATCTGGTTCATCTGATGTTTCGGTTGCTTCCTGGCCATTTTCTACAACTGGCATCTGCTCTGCATTCTCTTGATCAGCCGCAGCAGATACCTGCGGAACCGTCACTCCCAAAAAAGTGTGTACAACGAGTAACAAAGCAATCATCAGGATCGGTAATTTTCTTCTCATCGTTCGGCATGTCTCCTAGTTGTGTTATTTGTACTTCTGTCATGCGAAACATGATCGCCTAGTTTTAGACTGAAGTTCCAGTTCTTCTTTTTAAACCTTTGCCGGAAAGACAAAACGATCCCAGCATAAAAATATGGAATTTTATACCTATCCTATTCATATTGCAACACAAAAAAAAGCCCTGATCTTAGGATCAGAGCGTTGATAAATGAAGTTATATGTTTTCCCAATTGGAACAAAAAAGAAAAACTCTGACCTTATTGAAAACAGCCAGAGTTCGTTCTACATTGACGATATAAGTCGCCTTTTATTCGTTATTCCCCGTAAATCTCTTTAATCCGTTCTTCCTCATTGGTAGACAACAGTACATTCAGCAATCCCATCGCATTATTGGCATCTGTTCTCGCCGTCTTGTACATCTCGGCAAACGCCGCTTCATCCTGGTCCGGGTCCGTCTCAGCAAGCTTGCCCCACGAGGTACGGGCTTTGTCGTATAGCGTACTGAGCGTGATGTCACGTGGATGCTGGGCAACAGGTGCCATGGACTCAAATTTTGCTGTCACACGGAAGAAATCCATAGAGTCCTGGAATGACGTACTGCTGTAATCCTTATTTTTCATCGCATCTTCTGTGATCAACAGACCTTCACGGGCAATAAACAGCGTTTTCACCATGGCACGTTCCAGATTGGTTGCTTCTTCCCAGGTTACATAAGATTCATCAGGTGCTTGTACCGTTGTGAAATAAGGAAAGGCATCATCGATCAGACGCTGCGAATCGGAGTGAATCGGCACGCCTGCATTCACGTCCACAACAGCATCGCTATAATTGGCAACATTAATGTTTTTGGAATTATTCTCACTGACCCGACGCACCGGATGATCATCAAGCGGGATACGGATGTAACCCAGTTGATCCGCATACTGCTGCTTCAATTCATCCAATGTGGAGTCCTTTCCAATCTTGCCTGCTTCGGCTGAAGAAGATTCTTTCGCGGCTGTCTCTGCCTCCTCACCAGCAGTCGAACCCGTTGCAGCGGTTTCTGTTACAGCAGCTTTCGAGCTATTGGTTTCGGATGAAGCAGCTTCTGCACCGGAAGCAGATTCCGGTGATGATGATGTCTCTTTCACTCCGCCACCGCAAGCTGTCAGCATAGCTGCCAAACTGAACAGGACCGCGAATGTCTTTATCATATCATTCCATTTCATCATCTAATCTTCCCCTATCGTATGTATATTCCTGAGAAACATTAACCTCTACTCCAACCCTTGAACAACTTACTTACAAAAATATCCTTTCAGATAACATGCTCGCTTCACAACGGAGCACGTTCTACATTGTATCATAAGTCAAAAATGGGGTGTATACGACGATATACCTGTGTCTAAAGCCTTCTATCATGCCCGTCTTAATTACCAACGCAACACAAAAACACTGTCATCCATATGGACAACAGTGTTCGTGCAGCGTGACTATTTAATGCCTTTAGCCTTCTCCATATGCTCTGACCGAATCTGAGGATCGGTCGAGTTCACCGATGCTAACAGGGCGTGAATCGCCTGAATATCCTTCTCTTGAAATACGGTCTCGGGAACTTCAGTCTCAAGTCGTTCCGTCTTGCGCTGAATCGTCTCCACCAATTCATGGTCGTAGATGATGAGCTCATCCGAATTCACATACCTTACAGCAGGATCAACACTGATCCGGCAACGGTTTGTGAAGGTCACCATGGAGACGAGTCGTACTCTTTTGTAATCGCCGAGGTGTGCATGGATGGCTTCCACATGTGCACGATGCTGCATGAGCGGGTTGTACATTTTGACCCGGCTGCTGCTGACCGACCAATTGGCCTCTCTTCTTCCGCCGCGGATCTCACCTGTCGTCAGATTGCGGGTTTCGATCACGAAGATTGCCCGAGGACCGATGACAACATGATCAATCTGCGAATAACCGGAGCGCGACTTCGGATTGGTAACGAGCAAGTCATTCAGCACTTTGTATTCACTCGGGAGACCCATCAGCTGATCTGCTGTACTAGGCTCCTCCGGCTGGCGTGTCCAATCCCCTTCCGCTTTTTTCTTGCGCTTACTGCGTACCATACGCGGAGGAATGGTTGTCGTCGAAGGTAAAGCTGAAGCGGAGGCTGTAATCTGGTTCGCAAGCTCTGGCTGTGTCTTGAACAGAGACAGGATTTTTTTGAACATGGGCAAGCTCCGTTCTATTATAGTGTGGGTTACGGGTGAGCATTACAGGAGGAATAACATCCTTTGACACATTCATTATGTAAACATCTATTACTTATGTCGGATAAAGAGGGGTTAAAATAAAGGGGGCGCGGCCAAAATCTCTCCAATATGCAAAGTACATATGAACATTTAACCAATTCCGTGACTTTAGACGCAGAAAGAAGCCGTAAAATAGAAAAAAACAGCGCAACCTTTCCTGAATCGAAAAAGAATGCGCTGCTGTTCTCTTGGTTATTAAGCCTGAAGATAATAGGTGTAGAGCACCTGTGTACCTTTCTCTTCCAGACCATGATTCGCTATTTCCTGATACAGGGATTCGGCCAGAGCGAGCCCAGGCGTTTTCATGCCCATCGCTTTTGCAGACTCCAGTGCAATACCCATGTCTTTGATAAAATGTTTCACATAGAATCCAGGCTCATAATCGCCTGCGATCATGCGCGGACCGAGATTGCTGAGCGACCAGCTCCCGGCTGCACCGGTAGCAATGCTCTTCAGCACGGTCTCCGCGTCCAGACCAGACGTCTTGGCATAAGCGAGTGCTTCGCATACGCCCATCATGCCCGAGGCAATGGCAATCTGGTTGCACATTTTGGTATGCTGTCCGGCTCCCGCCTTACCTTGCAGCACAATGTTGCTGCCCATCTGCTCGAACAGCGGACGCACGGCTTCAAAGGCCTCCGAACTGCCGCCAACCATAATGGACAGCTTGGCATTCTGCGCTCCGATATCGCCGCCCGATACAGGCGCGTCCAGTGCATGCAGTCCTTTGGCTTCCGCAGCTTCATAGATTCGTGCCGCCAGTAGCGGACTGGATGTGGTCATATCAATCAGATATGACCCCGGTTTGGCATTGGCCACGAGACCATCCTCCCCGAGATAAATCTCCTCGACATCCTTCGGATACCCCACCATGGTGATGATGACATCACACGCGGCAGCCAGTTTGCCTGGTGTATCATGCCATACGGCACCTTCTTTTACCAACGTCTCCGCCTTGGCGGCAGTTCGTGTGTACACATGCAGCGGATATCCCGCTTGCTGGATGTGCCCAGCCATGCTTTTACCCATCACGCCTGTACCGATAAAGCCAACTTTCGTCTCTCCAGGTGCCTTCGTTGTATTTGTCATCGCAGGTTTCCTCCCTATTTTCCCTATTTCTCTAGGCTTCGTTCAGTGCTTGTCTTCGACATTGCTATATCTGTATGTTATAGCTTTCGCACGTCGCCGTCCATCCTTTGTCTCCAAATCTAACGGACTGACATTCGGTACTGGTTCGGGACATCTGAAGAAAACGTTGAAAGGCTCTGTTTAAGTTACGTTCGGAATAGCCTACCTTTTCCGCAATTTCCGTAATGGTACAATCGGTGTCCTTTAGCAATTGCTTTGCTTTTTGCACTTTCATATTCATCAGATATTCGATAAACGATACTCCCATCTCCTTCTTGAAAAGCCTGCTTAAGTAGGATGGGCTAACATTCACCAGTTCCGCACAATCCGAAAGGGATTGAACACCTTCCGGCTGAAGGTTAAGATGCTCGCATACACGCTGCACAATATGACGGGATGAATGTGTACGGAGATCTTCACTGATCTCTATGCACAGCGGAAACAACACACCGATAAACCAATCGTGCATCTCTCGTGATGTCTGATTTTCCTGCAACTGATCGAATAGATTGCCACCAAGCCGTTCAAGCATGCCCGGTCCCTTGGTTTCCATGAATTGAATAATGGCCGACAACAGCATGTGGTAGCCCTGGATCATGATCGTATACGATTCGGAACCTCGGACCCTCTTGGAAAACCTGTGAAGTACATCTTCTGCTTCGGAAAGAGAGCCGTTCCATAATGACTCCAGCATCTCCGTCTCCATCTCTCGTGGATACATAAACACCGGGTTGCGCTCAATTGCCACAATATCTTCGTAGAACAGGACATTCTCCGCATCGTCGAATAGTCGATATTGCAGCGCAAGCTGTGCTTCCCTGAACGACTCTGCTACAGCTTCGAGTTGGACGGTACGACCCACACCAACCGTAGCAGAGAAGGAGAGATACTGATTCAGAGCGTCATGAATATCCTCTGCATAGCGACATACCCTCTGTCTTATATCATCAGAAGTCATCGCTGCATCAAAGTGTAATATGGCTACGGAGTCACTATCATTTTTATCCACCACATATCCTCTAAGCTCAACATTCTGACTGAGAAGTTCATCCATTACATTTTTCAAAGCGAAAACAATGACGGGACCTTCACTGGGTAAAAAACGTTTCTTCTTGACCAGGTTCTCTACTTTCACGAGCAACACAATGTACTGTCCGTCAGTTGAAACATCATGTCTGGCGCATTCCTCAGCAAACGCAGTTCCTCTCCATGAACCGCTGAATTGCAGGAGCTTCTGAAAGAAACGATCTCGCAAATCAGGCTGTATGCCCTCAATATAACGGTTAAGATTCTCTGTCTGTTCGTTAAGATAACTAAGTGAAGACCTGATATATTCAATTTCATTCCCTTGAGGGGCTGATTCCTGCCCATGTCTGCGCAGATGTTCGCCGTAACGGAGCAGCTGTTGGATTGGATTATAGGCCAGCCGTGAGCTAAACCAAGTAAGTAATAAGCCAACGAACACAAAGATGGACACACAAATCAGGATCAATACGCGAATCCAGTTCAACTGGGCAATCATCTCCCGCTCGGGCAACTGTGACACATAGGTTCTTCCCATTGATCCGCCTACATAAGCCACGAGTTCATTCCCCTGCTCCCCCTTCAGAACGTCATGCCCCGACCTTTCCCTGTCTTCCTGATCCACAATCTGTTGTAATATGGCATCATCAGACGCCACTGTACCGATGGCCTTGGGCCCGTCTGTATGCAGAATAATTCGTTGATCCGAGTTCAGGATTGCCAGGGACTGATCTTCCAGACTAACGGAATAACTGCGCAACAAACTGCGCATTGCCTGTTCTTTCATCTGAAGAATGATCACCCCACTGGGTGGTCCCTGACCCATGATAGGCAATTGTCTGACATAAGAAATATAACCAGCCTCTCCTGATTCAGGCAGATACATCCACCCTGCCCCCTGCCCTCCTTCAAGCGCGGCCTTCATATCTCGCTTCTCTCGATAGTCAGCCAACCGAACCAACCCATAATAATGAGATAACACCATGTCCGATCTGGTATCAAAATAGATCATCTCTTCAATCAGATTATTGGTGTTTTTGTGCAGTTGAAACAGCTCCAGCAGATCCAGATGCAGAAAGTAATCGCTCTCATATTGATCATTCCCAAGGGCATTACGAATCAACGGTCCGCTTGCGATCTGCATCGATTCATGCTCAATATTGGTCAGGATATTCTCCACCCGGTCTTTAAGTAAATTAAGAGAGGCCATGTTGTTATCCTGGAACTGACCGCTCAACTTGGTCATGGAGAAATGGTAATACGCACTTCCTGCAAGCACCACCGGAATGACCACGGACATGCAGCCCAGCCAGATCAGCCTTTTCAGATAGCCATTCGTTGCGAACCAGCGATCAAATATGGATTGGATGGTATGCCTGATACGTCTCAATGGAATCACCCCCGTGTGCTGCCTTACGACCATCACCATCAACTATTAGGGTTCATTATATCAAGAGCGGTATGCGGATACACTCCCAAACATCAAGTCGGGGAACGTTTATTTTCAATTCACCTTCAACCCATTCCGTCTTTAAAAGATTTCCGGTGATTAACGCTTCCGCTTCTCCAGTAGGACTTCCCTCACCAGAGCCCACCGTAATCTTGATATCGTATAGTGGAAGGGCGGAAGACAACGGTCTGCGCCCTGCTCCGTTAACCAGATGAATAAGCAACTCGTCATCTTTGCGAAAAACCGTTAATTGTAGTCCCGGAATCGCTGTCGCGGATACCCGTGCCTTTCCATCCAGCAGAAGGTGAACCGCGTTAGCGAACAGTCTGTAATGTTCCTCCAGCTTAAATTCCTGGATTAGACTGCTAAGCGAAAAAGGGAGATAACATGCTTTTCCCTCTCCAAGTGTACGAAGCAGCGCCAGCGGCAGATCCGTCTGCTTCACAGCCAGTGAAGCCCGTTCAGGAGGTGCGCCCACACTTTCCAAGGGAGAAAATGGGGGCACCAATGTTGCCAATACCTGGACGTCTGTATCGATTGGCTGACAGTACATGACCTTGCCGCGATGGGGGATCAATTCGGTTTCCTCCAGTTCGTGCTGTAACGGGTTCGTGCCTTTAGGTGTATCTTTGCCTACAGGTGTTGAATATTCGAAGCGCAAGTAAGAAGCGAATAAATACTCACTCTCCTGTATTTCCCCGGTAATACCGAACAGATCTGCAAGAAGGGACCTGGTCTGCTTTTCTTCCATGGGCAGTCGCCCTTCTGCAAGCACGTTCCCTCCAGGACTCACGTACTTATGCAGCGAACTCACAAAATCTGGAGGATACGTGCATCCTTCGGGCAAAAGAATGACCTGGTACCGATGCAAATCCACGCTTGCCAACTGTTCAGGCAAAATCACATCAAACGGAATTTGCTTATGAATCAACGCTTCAGCCAAACCTTCCGCAGAACGATCCGCATTCCACATTAATGCGACCTGACATACCGGCTGTGCACCGTCCATATAAGAAGCAATTTTTGCGGCATCCATGTTGACTTCCCTCACCGTACGCAAAATTCGCTTATCCGTAATCGTATCCGGAATGCCCGTCAGGGAGTGCCAGAGTTGGCCTCCATTGGCCGGGATCTGTGAGAGCCAGAACCGGTATTCGGCTGGTGGAAGCCCCGTGTGACGCCAGTCCATGCCAGGACAGGAATGAATGATGCCGAAGGGATCAGGACGTCCAGGAACAGAACGCCCTACTTTGATACTGAGTGCGGGTTGCCAAAATTCCGGTATGCGCGTATGTCCCAGTGACAGGACATCCTGGGGCTCCGTGCAGAGCATATCCGTAATGGACACCCTTTTCTCCAGATGATCCCGGTGCAGGTTATAGTACAGAATCATCGGTACTTCAGGCCGGACACCTTTAATCTCCTTATACATCCGTCCCAGATTATCATCGAAGCATCGGGAGGCAAAATCAGGTTCGAGGTCGGCAGACGTTTCAGGCAGCTCCGCACCATATATACCTCTGTATTTCTCCTGACATATGGAACATCGGCAAAAGACATATCCAGGGGCATTAAGAAAACACCATCAATCTCATAACGTTCCAGCGCTTCACGGATGACCGGAACTGCTAATTCCTCATTCCGATAACCTCCATTAATGCAAGTTGACATGATTAACGGCCAAGCGCCCGGACGTGTAGCCCCAATAATCTCCGGTTGCCCTGCTTCCTTGCGTGCAAACCACTGGGGACGCTGCAGGTACACTGCATCCTCTGCTTTGCTGAAGTCAAAGCGGGCGATGAAACGAATCCCCCGCTGATGACAACTATCAATCAACTCCCGCAGCAGATCACGATCTTGGGGCAAATACTCATTATGCACATGAAATTTCACTTGGGATGAATACCAGGCATAGATTCCACCCGTATTAAACACCATTGCATTGGCACCCATCTCCGTGATCTGATCTGCAAGCTTCTCGGGATTAATCCTTGCCGTATCCTTAACCTGCATATTGGGCTGGATGATGCGCAGCGGCTGCTGCCACCAGGGACGAAGTTCCTGCTCGGTTATATGGCTCTTCATCGCTTCTCCTCTATTCTGTTATTGTAGTTTGATTGAATTGTTCGTACGCTTTGGCCATTTCCTGATACGCCTGCTTGATGTCAGGCTGGTTGTTTAATTGGTCCACGTAGGCTCTGAACTGTTCCACACTGGTTTGGCCGACAATTGTCCGGGTTAACATGGAGCTGTACTCGTCTGAATATTTGGGCCATGTCTCTCTCCATGCTTCGGATGTGATGACTCGATAGAAATCGATCTTGCCAATCTCGTCAAAGTTTTCTACTTCCTTGATTTTGGCATCATTATAAGCCTTATCGCCAGAAGCACTGATGACCTTGCCCCATTTGGCGTAAGCAAGTACACCTGCCCCTTTGCTGGTCGTATTTACTTCCTTGACTCCCTGTTCCGTCAGAACCTTCTGTCCGTCCTTTTCCGTATAATGAACACCTTCAATTCCATAGTAGGAGAAATCCGTCATCTCCTGAGAAGCCGTCATGTCAAAATATTTCAGGAGCTGCTTTACCTTTTCTTCCGGGACTTTTTTGGAAATGTAGAAGCCCCCGCAACCCCGGTCTCCAATCCAACTGCCGCATCCCCATGAGGACCCGTCAGGGACAGATTCAGAATCTTCGCACCCGGTTGGCCCGATTTCTTCATTGCCTGCTCCCATTCATGATCCCACCAGATTGGACGTCCATAAGAAGCGGCACGGTTGGTCTTGAAGAGTTCCTCGGCCTGGCTCTCCTTCATGACAGCATACTCTTTCGATAACAATCCATCCGCATACAGTTCACGGAACCATTCAATCATCTCGACGTACTGAGGCGTTAAGCCGGGACTCATCAGCCCGCCGTCATTATCATAGGTAGGATTATACGCTCCGAATCCCGCCTGGAATGTTGCTGGCGGATTGTTGATGAACAATAAACCGACGGTATCCTTTTTCCCATTGCCATCCATGTCACTATCCACGATCTTTTTCAAAACTTCCCTATATTCTTCGAATGTCTTGGGAATGGGCAGGTTCAGCTTCTTTAGCCAATCCTCCCGAATCTTCAGTCCACCGTCAATACGCGAACGGGAGCGCGGAACCGCGTAGATTCCACCATCCACGGTCAGATATTTCAGTGCATCAGGCGCCAGATTCTCCTTCAGATTCGGATATTCGCTAAGATCACCAAGGAAAGGCGCAAGATCCCAGAAGGCACCATTCTTAATAGCCGTAATCAGGGTTGGACGAATCTGATTCTGATAGGCTACCACTTCAGGCAGATCACCCGATGCAAGCAGCAGATCCAGCTTCGTATCCAGATCTCCCGATGGCACCCATTCAATATCCAGCTTGGCGTTGGTACGTTTCTCCCACTCGGTCCAATATTCATTGGACATATCGGGAATCTCATTGTACAAGCCTGCAAAGATCTTGATATTTAGCGTCTGATCTCCCCCGCCTTCTGACGGATTGGCCTCTCCCGATTCACCGCTCCCGCTGCAACCGGCGAGCATGGAAATGGTCAACAGAATACAGATCCATGTCGTCCATCGTTTATTGAGCTTGTTCATTTTCATCTTCCTCCCTACAATCCTTTGGTAAGCGTTTGCATATTAGGTTAATACATATTTCGATTATTCGATGTGTAAACAACCGTCACCCTTTGACTGAACCAATCATGACCCCTTTGGCGAAGTGCTTCTGCAAAAATGGATATACGATCAGGATCGGTACCATGGCGAGTACAATGGAAGCCATGCGAATCGTCTCCTGCGGCACAACACTTTCGTCACTCGCTCCAGCTTGAGCTACAGCAACCGAATTGGAATCAATTACCAGCGTTTTGATGAGCAGTTGAAGCGTCCATTTGCTGGAATCGGATAGATAGATCAGTGCATTAAAATAGGCATTCCAGTGTCCCACCGCAAAGAATAGCGTAAATGTCGCGATCGCTGGCATCGATAACGGGATGATAATGCGGAAGAAAGCCGTCAGGTCACTGCATCCGTCAATCTGTGCCGCATCCTCCAGCTCGGAGGGCAACGATTCCAGAAAGCTTTTAATCACAATCAGGCTCCAAGCATTCGTCAGTCCAGGCAGAATCATGGACCAATAGGAATTCAACAGTCCCAATTCCTTCACTAGCAAATAATTAGGAATAATTCCGGCACTGAACACCAAGGTGAAAATGACAAGCCCCATGATCCACTTATGACCCGGTAACGACTTCTTTGTTAAACCATAGGCCATTGTGAAAGATACGATAATATTCAGTATGGTGCCAACCACCGTAATAAACAACGTGCTTTTGAAAGCGTTCAGGAAGCTGTTCGTTGATAAGATGTAACGATATGACTCCAGCGACCATTTCTCCGGGAAAAGATAAAACTTCAGCGGCACATATACTTTCGGATCGGTAAACGAGACGCTGAACACGTATAGAAACGGGAAAATGCAGGCTAGCGAGATCAGGGCTACGAGACTGTAATTGATCCAGTCAAAGAGTGAGAGACCTTTTTCTGCACAACAAAGCTCATTTCTTATCCTCCTGTCCAAAAAGAACAACGACCCTTCGGGTTAATAGATTCCCTCATGTCCAAGTCTCTTCACAATTTTGTTGGCAGCCACAATTAGGAACAAACCCACCAACCCTTTGAATAGCCCTACAGTAACTCCGATGCTGATTTTGCCTTGCAAAATACCATACGTGTAGGAGTACGTATCAAATACCTCCCCCACCGACCGCACCAAAGGGTTCATCATCAGCAGGATCTGTTCAAAACCGGTATCCGCCATGCTCCCAAGACGCAGAATGAGCAGAATGATAATGGTCGGCCGAATGGCCGGTAGGGTAATATGCCATATCTGCCGGAAACGTCCAGCCCCGTCCACAACTGCTGCTTCGTACCGCTGAGGGTCCACGCCCGCCATCGCTGCAAGGAAAATGATCGTGCCCCACCCTGCTTCCTTCCACATGCTCTGGGCAGTAAGCAGCCCCAGAAATAATTCGGTTCGGATAAAAATGAGATCGTATCCCTGCCACTCTGCGCAATCAATTTGTTCACAATACCAACGTCGGTAGAGAGAGGAAAAACGTCATACTGGCCACAACGACCCATGACAGAAAATGGGGTAAATATACGATCGATTGATTGATGCGTTTGAACGTCTCATGCCGGATTTCATTCAGCATCAGTGCCATCAGAATCGGCAGTGGGAAATGAAATACGAGCGCAATCAGATTGATGGCGAGTGTATTGCGCAGCATGATATAGAAATTGGAACTGCCAAACAGTTCATTGAAATGCTTAAATCCCACCCATTCACTGCCTGTAAATCCAAGGAACGGATTGTAATCCTGAAAGGCTAGAAGCAGCCCCAAAGGGGAACAACCTTGAATAATAAGAAGTACAACAGCCCCGGCAAAATGAGTAAATAAATCATCCGGTGTTTGTACATGCGTGAGAGCAGACTGCCGGATTGCAGCTTGCCTGTTGAGCGATTGATTGTTTTTAATGGGGTGTTCATCCGTCTACGTCCACCTCTTTCTTCGAGGCATGATCCAGGTCAATGACAATGGCCTCATACCGCGCCAACTTAGGAAGGCTAATCCTGGTTACACTTCCCTCTTGCATAATGGGAACAGCCTTGGACGAACATAAGGAGTACGCATTTATGGATGTGTGGATATTGTTAAGGTCAATCGTAAGATCATATAACGGTAGCGCTTCCATATATGTCGTGCCATTGAAACCGGACAGATTTAATAGCTGAACCAACAGATTGCCATCCTCCATACGGTTCATAAACAGCTCCACACTGGCTGGAAGACTTGTGATCAATGAGCGTTCACTAATGAATCGATCCAATATATCCGTCACTGCATGTTTGTGATCTTCGAAACCATGTTTGTAATACAACGCACCTGGATTCCAACCATAATAGGCGCCTGCCCCATAATGCGCATGTTGGGTAATCCCCAATCCGTAACTCTCTCCTAGCTGATGACCATAGGCCCGCTCCGGCGGACCGAAAGAGGCGGGTTCGATATAAGGCATATATCGCTCGGTATGCGACGGATCGAACTGTATCCGTGAAAAACCGCCGCTCACCGTAATCCAGTCCCGATCCTTCAGACTGGGAAAGAGATCGTTATCCCCTACATGCAGGTAGGCGGCAGGCAGCAGATCTACATCCCCTGAATGGACAGCCCCGAACCATTCCTGCAAATATACAGCATCATCCTTGAAGGCATTGCCTGTTGCAAGTATCGCTACGCCCTGACGCTGTACCTCTTGCAATGCTTCTAATAACTGTGATTCAGGATGCTGCACCCCCGGCAAGATCACTACTTTTACTGCGGCGAGTTTATGTGCCATCGCTGCAATCTGTTCTTCCACGATGACATCAAACAATATATGGGCTTCTTTTAACATTTTGAAGAGTCCCAGATATTCGGTTCCAGCTCCAGCCGCTGACGGTTTAATCAGAATCACTTCTGCCATTGAAGCGAGATGCCCGTATATATGTTCATGGTCTGCGTGATAGCGGAAGATACGCTTCGCCACGGCAAAGTTCCTCCTGTCCGGGTATCCCTCAAATGCCCCAATGATACAGAAGTCCAGTCCTGATCCGTTCGCAATATTCTGAAGTAACCTTACTTCGGTCTCATACGAAGAAACACCTGTGAACCGATAGGTCAGGTCAATGGCATTAATGCTGCAATTGCTGATCAACTTGGTATCCCAGCTCTGTACAACAGAAGCCACATTTTCAGAAGCAGAATATTGCCACAAAGGCAAAGCTCGTGTTAAAGATGTGTTGGATTCCTTACGAAGGATATCGACCTGGTGAGGATGGTACGTGCTAATTGCCACATCAGGCCAGCGGGATTTGACGAGATCATGAATTTTGCTCAGAATCTCTCTCGAAGTAAACTCCTGAAAATGAAGATACGCGGCATCCAGCTCATGCTCAGGGCCTGTATAGTCCAGTAGCTCACTCCCGCAGATCTCTTTGAAACGACGCTGACAATTGTCACAGTAACAAGGCCCATAGTAGTTACCACTGTAATCCCAATGCTGATAACCAAACATATTGAAGAAAATGCCATCCACCGGATATTTCTCCAGTACTTCCGTAATCGTTTCAAGCGATTTCTCCTGTTGATACGCACCGTTCAGACATGTATGCACAATGCCAAAATAATTCACCTCTTGTCCTTCACGATCGCGATAGAACCACTCCGGATTAGATTCAAACAAAGATTCATGGGCTTTGCTGAAATCAAAACGGGCAATAAACTTCACGTTCAGCTCATGAGCCTTGGCGATGGCTTCCTGTAGCACATCCGTATGAAGATAAGGTGTGACGTATTGATGCTCCAATGTGGAAGGATAAAAGGCAAAGATTCCCCTGCATTCATCATCAGCACATTGGCATGAAACTCCTGAAGTTCTTTCATCAACAGGTCTACATTCATCCCCGCATCGATCTCACGGAGATTGTTCTGAATCAGGCGAAGCTGGTTCGAAGACCACCAGTTCATTCGCATCGTCCTCCTCTTGTCTGCGATGTACCTTAACCGTATACCTAGGATAACAGGCAGAGTAGGGACATTTTTTGCTGAAATCGGTTAGGAAATATATGTCTGTTCTATGGTTGAAATGAAATGCATTACAGCATGCACACCAGATATGGCAGACAAAAATTGTCCGGAAAAAGGAATCAACTTCCTGTATGCTGTACAACCTAACGGAAACTTCCTTTATTGGAAAGGAGGATTCCCATGAGTCGTGATAAAGGTCAAATTACCATCTGGTTATCGTTCTCCATCCTTTTGTTAAGTGCCGGACTCGTCTGCCATGTCTTGTCTGTTCCAGCGATACTTGAAGCGGGCGGCAGAGATGGATGGTTGTCTGTCGTAACCGCCGCTCCCTTGTTCATTTTGTTTCTGTGTATGATGTATATCATCATTCGACGGGTACGTGGTCAGCGATTAACGGATTGGATCACACGCGAGTTCGGAGCGATTCCTTCCTGGATCTTCAGGATCTCCGCTTCCATTCTGCTGCTCACGCTTGGCACGCATACGCTGTATGAGACAACCAACTGGACCGTATCCACATATCTTCAGTTCACCCCTCCCTATGTTCTGGCTGGTGGTGGTGCACTCGTTGCAGCCTGGGCGGCGGCTAAAGGCATACGCTCCATTGCGATGACCTCCAGTCTCCTGCTGCCTTTTGTGATACTGCTTGGTTATTTTGTAATGTCCGCCAATATGAAATACAAAGACTACAGCCTACTATTTCCGATCATGGAGAACGGTATGGGTCCCGTATGGCGGGGTATGATCTACTCCTTGGCCGGGCTTATGGAAATCTGGATTCTATTGTTGTTCCAACATGAAGTCAAAGGCAAGATTCGTTGGTGGTACGTTCTGATCCTCGGCGTCTTTATGCTCAGTATGGCGATAGGGCCTACGATCGGAGCCATCGTGGAATTTGGTCCCGAAGAAGCGGCCAAACAACGAAACAGTCCCTATGAGCAATGGAAACTAGTGAATATTGGAAAGCTGCTGCAGCACGTAGATTTTCTATCCATTTATCAGTGGCTAAGTGGTTCCTTTGCAAGGATCGCCATATCCCTATATCTCATCGTGGATCTGCTGAATTTTCGCAGGCCGATGAAACGATATATCGCTATTCTCACCCTCACCGTTATCATGAGCTTCATGGCGATGCAATGGTGGCGCATTGATTACGTGGATTATTATGTGGACCATATTCAGTTCCCGGCCATGCTCGCCTATGTCTCCGTCGTTACAGTGATACTAACCATGGCTGCATTAATCCACAAAAAGGACAAGGAGGTTCCCGCTCATGCCGATCTCGATTCAGCCCAAGAATAATCCTGCCGTTGAACCCTTTCGAATGAACGAGCATAACCTCAACACCTTTTTTGCCGGATCTGATGATGTCGTCATCAATAGTCATATGTTCGGAGAACCTCCGATGCAAGTCCTTATGACCTATTGCAGCGGTATGGTGGATAGTGAAGCGATCTACGATATTATTCTCCCGGAACTCAAACGAACGTATGAACACACCCGTTTTGTCCACACATCCGACATTGAAAAATCAACCAGCCTCCAGTGGACCCGGATGGATCTGCAGGATCCGGCATTCGGCATTGAACTGATGTCTCTCCGTGTTTTTGAAGGTCATATGTTAATCTGTATTCCTTCCCTGCAAACCATGTGGAGTATTGACATATCCAATATGCCTACTCGAACACCGGAGGAATCGACCACCGAAGTTTCGATCCGCGGGGCAAGAGATGGATTCATTGAACCGCTTGCCGTCAATGTTGCCCTGATTCGTACACGTCTGCGCACGAATCAGCTGGCTTGTAATATCGAACTGATCGGTTCACGTTCTGCAACCAAGGTGGCCCTAATGTATATCAAGGATATTGCCAATCCGGAGTTGATTGAAGATGTGCAGGATCGGTTGCGCAAGATTAAGACTGAACGCATCCTGACCGCCAATGAGCTGGAAGAATTGCTGTCCCCTTCGAAGATTACGTTGTTTCCCGTCACCCATTATACGGGCAGGCCTGACTTTGCTGCGGAATGTCTCCTGAATGGACGTTTTATCCTGATTGTTGACGGTAATCCCAGCGCCATTATTGGGCCAGTCAATCTGTTTCTTTTGCTCAAATCACCGGAGGATGCCAGCTTTCCCTTCTTGCCTGTCAACGTAGGGCGGATGCTGCGCTTTCTGGGTCTCATGATCACGGTGTTCCTGCCTGGCTTCTACATTGCGCTGACATCCTATCATATGGATCAGATCCCTTTCCCTTGGTCGCCACAATATCGGTAGGTCGTATGGGATTGCCAATGGAATCGGGGGTTGAGATGTTTCTCATTATGCTGCTCATGGAGCTGTTCCGGGAAGCGGGGGTACGTTTGCCAAGTGCCATCGGCCAGACACTGACTGTTGTTGGAGGTTTGATCATCGGGGATTCCGCCATTCGAGCCGGCATGGTCTCTCCGCTCATGATTGTCATCATCGCAGTCACCGTCGTTGCTGGAGCAACCATTGTAAACCAGGTCATGACCAGCTCTGTGCTGATCCTGCGGTTCCTTTGTTTTGTTCTGGGGCATCTCTCGGCATCTATGGGTTCATCCTGTCGTTGATTCTGTTCCTGATCTACCTGACCGATCTCAAATCCTTCGGCATTCCATATCTCACGCCACTAACGCCACTTCATTTCAAACAAGCGATAGCTTCATTATTCAAACTGCCAAAAGGGTTGGGGAAACGCAGACCTGTCTATCTGGAGACGCAAGAACCTCGCAAGAAAGGAAATGGACTATGAAACACTTGGTGCAGCGATGTTTGCTGGGTCTGTTAAGCCTCTTGATATGCGTGATGACCAGTGGATGCTGGAGTGCGTTTGAGATTCAACAGGTGGACTACGCCAAAGCCTTTGGCATTGATTATAAAGAGGGCATGTATCACTTGTATGTGCAAACACTGGATTTTGCAAGTGTCGCCAAAAGTGAAAGTTCTGCCAAAAGTGCAGATACGCCGCCTGTATGGGTCGGACATGCTGAAGGAAAAACTTTGAGTCTGGCGTTAAACGAACTGTTTCGTACGGCCCAATTACACATGGCCTGGGGGCATGTGACCGCGATCGTATTGGCCGAAGGTGTGCTCACCAGCAAACATATCAAAGAAGTGTTTGATATGCTGGGACGTTTTCCAGAATCCCGCTATACCACCTGGGTGTATGGAACACGCGATCCCCTGGAGAAAATTCTGAGTGCAACGTCCATCTATAATATGTCGCCCTTGGACAGTATTCTTCACAATCCGCTCCCCACGTACATGGAAGAGTCATTGTACCCGCCCGTGCTCAGCTTCCAGCTCATTGCTAAGCATAATGATCCGGCTACGACAACATATCTGCCGAGTATCTCATTGAACAATAACCAGTGGGCTGAGAATCAGAAGAAATATGAATTATTTCTGATTGAAGGGGCCTTTTTCGAAAAAACAGGCGTTGCCTTTGAATACTTCCCACGCAGTCAGCTTCCCGGTTATCACTGGCTCATCAAGGATATGCGGCGAGCCCCTTACTTGTCCAGAAGGATGGAACGATCTACGGGGCGCTCAGTGTAGGATTGCCCAAGATCAAAATCAAACCTGTCATTCAGGGTGAAGAGGTCAAGTTCAATATAGACGCCCAATACCTAACCGCCCTGTACGAATATCTGGTGCCTACCTCTTATGAAGAGATGATTCAGATCAGTGAAGTGAAGTTGAGGGAGCAGATTATGCAGACCTATCGCCATGGCCTTGAGCGTGGTGTCGACATCTATGGTCTGCAAGAGAAGCTGTATCGCAAAAATCCGAAGCTCTGGCGCAAGTTATCCGACAATGGTACCAAGATGATGCTTACCGAAGACTCAATTCAGGATCTGAAAATCCACCTCACCATCCCCTATACAGGGAAATATAAAAGGAAAGTGTAGCAAAAACGCGAAAGGCCCCTTGCCCGTCTGGTACGACGGATAAGGGGTCTTTGTGTATATGATTTTGATTGGTATGCAGCTTGGATTTGGATTATGTGGATCTCCTATGACTGCGAAGTTTCCTCTCCATAACCCAACCTATCCCTATTGAGAAAGACAGGCCGAACAGCAGGATCGGAACATTGTAAAACAGGGTGTTCGTATACTGGTTCAACCAGCCAAACCGATACACTGCCGAGTTCGGATCATTCGTATATCCATTGAGTTGCATCCGTAGATCATTGATGATGTGTATTTCCAGAAAGACGGACAACACACACACTAGGAGAGCGATTACGGGTACCGCGGTATGCATCTTCCCTCCCCATTGCTGACGCTGATCATACAACCACCATTTGGATAGATACACTGTCCAGATACATAGAATCAGAAAGGTCAGAAGAGATGGGGCTAACACCAGCAGGCCAAGGTTGCCATTACCAGACACCCCTCTACCCGGTTCATGCTGGAAGGTTAGCCCACGTACAGCGCCAATCATGAGTACGTTCCAGATGAGGAAGATGAGGTATCGCTTGTTGATCCTTCTTAGGTAATTCATATGTTACCTCCTAATCTTCGCTATCGAGAGATGAGTAGATGATGTGACCTTGGTCGTCCAATCCTTTGATATCCCATATCATCTCATGAATCGGCTGCTGGATTACCGCATACCACAACCTGCGGCTGGATTGATCAGAAAATTCAACGATTGCCGCTTCCACCTGTGCAGATGCCGGATTTGGATCGTAACGAATATGTACCTGGGTTATGTCAGCATCGTGGAGATAACCGTATAGAATATAGATCATTTTGCCTTTAGACTTCTGGTATCCTGATATCTGAGAAGAAAGCGGCTCGGATGGATTATCATGCAGACCACCGCCTATGTTGGTCAGTTCGGAGTACCACATTTTTTGCTGGATCAAAGCAGGAGTCACGTTATTCGTAGTGAGATCTTGATATAAGACCAATTGTGTTCGCGGTTCAAAAGTTGTAATTAACTTCACCTGTTCTGGGAGAATACCTTGCTCACTTAAGATGGTATCGATGTCCTGCGGACCACAAGCGCGTATCAAAAACAACATTCCAGCGAGCAATACAAAAAACCTCACGAACGTTCTCCTTTTCCAATGACGAGTCATACGCATATCTCTCTGTACACCTTCTTTACTACAATCAATTCATAAAATAACGGCAATGGCCGGCCTACGCTCAGCTAGCTTTTACTTCTTATAATAATCCATTACCCGCAACCGCGTAGTCAGGATCAACGTCTGAGGAATAAGCACGAAGATAATGTACATCAGTACAATCAACCATAGATGTGCCGCAAAATGTTCTGCGCCGAACGATGGTTTCGGAAGTTCAATCCAATACCACCATGACGGGATGGCAATTAACCATGTCAGTCCCGTCGAGAGGAACATATCTTTCACACTGCTCCACAGAAAGCAGAACAACGCGACGAACAAAATGGGACCTGTCCAAGAATCCAATATCGGGCCCCAGCTCTGAAAGACAAAGATAATGGCAGGATATAGAAGGTTGATGGTACAGCGCCAAATCGAATTGTTATAGATATACATCATTCCTCCCATCTCGGAAAATACGGACAATTAATAAGGATTCCGAGCTTTGCGTCGATCTTCGCGGTCGGCTTCTTCCATCTTCCTTATATATTGTTTTAATTGTTCTTTGTGTGCTTCTAGCTCTGCCAATTTGGATGAAGTTCCTTCAAGAAACGCTGACATTTTTGCAGACAACTGTACTGCAGACTCTCCCTTCCAATCTTGCAGTTTTCCATATATGTTTCGCATCTGCTGTTCCTGTTGAATCAAGCGTTGCTGCAACTGTTCACACTGCTGGATCGCTCTTCTCAAATCCGACAGAGAGACAGATATTCTTCCCATATGTACACCTCCTGTAGTTCCTTGTAGCTAAACTATTCTCGATCTGCCAAAACAAAATCCTGTCTTTTCCGTTCGATATAATCTGCGATCTCTGTAATGGATTCTTGGTACCACCGATTAATCCGCTCCAACGTTGCTGTAGCATCGTAGGCAATGGGTGTAAAGGACTGGCTCTCACTTGTTGATATATGCGCTTGGAACATCTGGATTGAAGAGCGCGCATCATTGGCAAAGCCATGCAGACTTTCCCGCATCTGTCTGGATGCATGTCCAAGCTCCTCAGGTGTTAGTTGAATAGTGCTCCCATGTTGGTCGCCAACATAGTACGCCGAGTTCTGTCTATTCATAGCGACTGAGCTGATTCCTAGTACTGTTGCAGCAAGTTGGCCGAAACCTCCCATAGCAGAACCATGCTTCTCAACAAACGTATTCATCGCTTCCTTAAACTCTTCTCTTGCCTTCATCATCTCTGAATAATTCTCTACTCTAGGCTGACCGTCCACACGTTGACCATCTATCGTATACAATGTATTACTTATGTTCCCTTTCGCATCGAATGTAAAATGATCCATACTATGTGTTCTCTGTCCGACTAGCATGGAATCCAAAAACTTAGATAGTACACTCTGTTCTCCGGATATAGATGGGACACGAATAAATTCAAACGACCACTTGTTACCGAACAATCTTTGTTCCCACCACGTCTCCCGAGGTATCGGTAAGAACATGGGGATGGTTTCATAGCGATTAGCATCTTCAAAAGTCGAATTGATATAATAAGTTGCACCGACATGCTGCTCAGCATTCTTCACACCAGAACCCACAGAATCCCCTGGATGGACATAGGCCACATTCGTTTTCAGATAATCTCCGTTCCGCACCTTCTCTTGCAAATCATCAGGAAGTAAATGTACAATACTTGGCGGATTATAACTCGCTGACGATACTCCATTACGAATCGCGACATATTCAGCCTGAGCACCTCCCAACGAGTGTCCAGTCGTTGAGATATCAGCTTCCGGGTACTCCTCCTTCACTTTATCAAAGAGGTTCAGTGCCTGAATAAATTGATTATTCTGATACCTAGATTCAGCTTCAATGAAAGGCATCTGTTTATGCAGAGGTAGCGACGCAATCTCTTCCTTATACTGCTCCATATAATTGTGAGTTTCCTCCAAATTCTTGGTTCGGTTACCCACAACATCATTTAAATCAGTCTCCCAATCTGTTATTACACTCCATTTGGGACGATCAGGGGGTTCAGTTCCCCGATAACCAATAATAACTTGATTATTATCCTCATTGTAAAACACTGTAGCATCAAATCCTGAACCATTTGTATCGTGAAGCATGGCGCCCTTCGGTTCAACTATTGTCCAACCTGGAAGATTTTCATTTTTATATCCGGATGATGGTAAATCTCGTTTGTATACCTCATCAGCAATGGTCCAATAGGTCTTATCATTTATGTATGTCATGATACCCCACCTTGTCTATTACATTAATTTATATTAAAGTGTGCTTAGAGTTTATTTCCATAAAAGGAGAATTAACGCTTATGCGAATAAAACCTGCAGCTCTGACCTTACTTATTTTTCTATTCTTATTAGGAGGATGTTCAAGTATGTCTACCTCAGATAAACAAAATATTGTAGAAACAGCTACACCAATAAGTGTTGAGTACATAAAGAAATACTATAATGCGGACTTTATTGTAACGAGTCACGATATTGATGATCCTTCCATTCATTCACGACTATATCTATACGGTCATATAACGGGACATGAGGATGAACGTATCACCGTTTCCTATAACTACGACTCACAGGAAGTTATCAGTGTAGAAGGACCTGGCTGGTTTATCGATAGTCGAAACCCGAAAAAGGAAGTACCTTCCTCCTGAGAAAAAACTGCAAAGTAATACATCAATTTTTATGTTTCATTAGGAATGACTTGGACCAAATGTCCAGGTCTCTTTTTTTTCAGTTGTTAGGCGTAGTTTATTTGTAACAATTTACCTGTATTTATATTCATTCATTATAAATCAATATCTGTACACCCGAAAACAGATGTCTGCAAAAATAAGCAGAAAGTCTGTAATTTCAGTTTGAATAACGAAATAATATTGAATCCATCTAGGCCGTTTTGACCAGATAAACCACTGATATGCTTAATTATGGCAGAGAAATGAAGAAAACAAGCATGATTTTGGATATTATTGCTCATACTACCTTCAGGAACTTATTGAAGGAGTGACAGTATGAGTTTAAAAAGGTTCATCGCCGTTGGAACTGTGTTAACCTGCTCAACTCTGTTATGGGGCTGTGGCAATGGTACCGCGAATAATGCTTCCCAGCAACAGAATGATACCGTTCGCTCGGAGAGTTGGAGCGATCCCAAACGTCTGGAAGCTTCCCATCTGGAGGCGCTTGAGCGTATGGAGAAAGATCATATCCACCGGATGGTTTCACTTAGTGCAAGTACAGATGGAGATAAAGTCATGACCACGCTTGAACGGTCGAGCCAAAAGCTGGAGGAGATGAGACCACTCGCTGAAATGCTCCAGCATGAGGGACATCCCGCTTTATTACAACGAATTCAGGATATGTCAGGTGATATCCAAGGTTCCAAATCGGTCATTGCCGAGATGAAGAAATTGCCTCAGGATGGCAAGATTAAGATTCAATCCGAGAATTCCGATTCCTTGCATCACATCAGCAGTTTCCGGGATTACCACCAGTACATTCAGGGAAACGTACAATCTTTGAACAAGATACTCCTGAGTTGCACTAAACAGTATCAGTTCTGTTTGCCAAGTGTCTCATCCTTGTAAAAAAGAATGGCTCTTTTGTCAAATCAGTTGCACTTCGTTACATGCCACAGGTTAGACAGTGACGAGTAAGCCTGATCAACTCCCCTCACGGTCTAACCTCAATTCTTTGCTACTCACTCGCACCCAGATACGTCAGTAGCGCCGCCAGCGTCGTCACAATAAAGATGTGCATCCATACATTGGCCGCTCCATACGACATGTTGAAAAACCCCAAATAGCTAAAAGAATCGCCTCCGTAACTACCCATTTGGAATAGGAGCAGCATACACAGCAAAATACTGAATACGACCACGGTCAGCGCTCCAGCTTTCAACCTTCTATCCTCATCCATTCGAAAAATCAACAAAACACCGAATACGAGCGCAATCAAAAACACAATAAATAACATACAGAATTGATCTCTCCTTATCTCTCTAGTTGTCCACTACTCTACCCATAGAGATACCCAGATGAACATCGTAAATAACAAGACGGGCACAAGAGTACTTGTGGTTAAGATAATCCAGAGTTGTGCGGGCTTTATGCTTTGGCAGTATGCATCAACTTTGCTCATCCGATTTTTGCGCCACTTGGCGAACCTGAGCTGTCTGATCATCCGATTCAGGACGGTTTATCGCTGCTCGCCCTCTTCGAATTCTTCGATCGCACGCCGTAACTCCTCGTATAATTGAGCCTCTTCCTGCCCAGCTACTGTAGGTGTAATCATCTGACCCTTCCTCCCATGAGAACATTATTGAGATACAACCACTACTTAAATAACACATTACTCCCCTTCAAAGTTTGAAGTTTTTTCAAAAATGGAATAACCCAAAAAGCCCGAGCATTGCCCGGACTTCCTTGAATTATAACTATAACTATTTATTGGTGTACTGTTTAGCCGGCATTAGGCAATCAATGCATTCAGACATACCGCACCCTGTGCACGTACATTAACGACAATAATTGGTGTATCCAGCATATCGTGCATCCAGGACATATACTCTTCCACTTTTTCGTTCGGAAGGATCGTCAGAATTACCCCTGCGAATCCACCACCATGAATACGACAAGCGCCGTCACCCAGGTTTTGCAGATAATTCTCGGTCAGTGCCAGTGCGATGCCAATCTCCTGTTCCTTCACAGCACCACTCTGATATACATTTTGCAGCCACTTCCAAGATGAGTTACCGGACGCTGTAATCAGTTTCAGGAAATCAGCAAAACGTCCATCCCGCAGCGCCTGAACCTGGCCATCGACACGGTTGTTTTCCTCCAGGAAGTGAAGCGCACGCAGCACGGCACGATCCCCAGCCGCTTCACGCACCTTCTTGAGGTTGGCGTAGATTGCATCAGCTGTAATTTCCCGAACATACTCACTGCCCAGTGCCTGAGCAACCGCTCTCATCTCATGGGGTACAGCCGCATAATCTTCCGTCAGATCGGCGTGGTTGCCACCTGTATTCACAATGACCAATGAGTAACCATTCTGTTGGAAATCCCACTGAACAGGCTCGATCACCGGCTGTGCAGGATTTTCAAAATCAATGGCAATGAGTCCGCCGTACGCACAAGCCATCTGATCCAGCAGACCAGAAGGTTTGTTCCAATAATGGTTCTCTGCATACTGGCCGATTTTGGCCAACGTTACAACATCCAGTGCACCCTCATTATAGAAGTGATTCAAAATCGTACAAATCAGCATCTCGAATGAAGCCGAGGAACTTACGCCTGATGCCGAGAACACGTTACTTGACAGGTACGCCTGGAAGCCGCCGATCTGGTGTCCGAATTCTTTGAATCCGCAGCCATCCCGCGAATCAATGCGGTTGTGCCATCGTCTTCCGTATTAGGCGTGAGGTCCGTGAGATCGATTACATATTTCTTGTCATAGCCATCTGAGTAAAAGGTAATAATAGACTCCGCAGTTGGTGCTGCAACTGCAATCGTATCCAGCGTAATGCTTCCCGCCAGCACTTTACCATGGTTATGATCCGTGTGATTGCCGCCAATCTCACTGCGTCCTGACGCGCTGAACAGCTTGCTTCCTTCCTGTGCGCCAAAGTATTCTTCGAACGTTGCGTTCAACTTCGTGTAACGTGCAGTCTGTTCCGCTACTTGTGATTGTCCATACATTTGGGCAAGCAACGCTTGGCCCTCCGTGGATTGGATCAGATTCAATGGTTGTGTGGTCATTAATAATCCTCCTATGGATATGCAGCTTTTTATTTTGGGGCTGTTGGTGAACATGGGTGTTGCGTCGTTTCATGCCTTATTCCTCTCCCATTATCTCAGCTTCACAGCGGAAAAGGTAGGGTAGAATTGAAAGTTTGTAAGCGTTTTGTGAAGTTATTTAATGTAAAAATAGGATTGAAAACCATTTTGCAATAACTTAACATTGGTATGAAGTAAAAACACATTATTTCCCATTCTTATTGTAGCTATGCTTTACATCTTATTGATGGAGGGAACGATGAAAATCAAGTCGAACTATACCAAGTTATTCGGTGCATTTTCGCTTACCTTTTTGGGTGATGGACTTACGCTTGCTGCGGTTCCTTGGCTCATATCCACACTTACAAGCGATACGCTGTATGCCTCTGTCACCATGACGGCCCTACGTTTACCCTGGCTTCTCTTTAGTCTGCCTGTGGGTGTTCTCATCGACCGATACTCACGCAAACATATGCTGATAGGGGCAGGTTTTACACGAATGATTCTTCTGCTTGCTCTGACGTTATGTATCTGGGGAGGTTGGGTGAGCATTCCGATTCTGGCTCTGTTCATGTTCGGGATTGGCCTTAGCCGGGTTGTATTCGACAGTACGGTGCAGACAGTGATTCCTCAACTGGTAGATGAGAGCAAGTTGGAAAAAGCCAATGGGCAGTTCACCGCCGGACAGTTAATCACAAGTGATATTCTGGGCGTTGCGCTGGGAGGGTTCATCATAACCCTGCATATTGTTTTTCCTTTGCCATAGACGCGGTAACGGCTGTTATTGCTCTGCTCTTTTTGATCAGTTTGAAAGGAAACTTCTACCCAGGGGATACCGAAACAACCAAGAAGCAAGTGCGCCCGATGAAGAATTGGAAACGCGAGATGTGGTCCGGTATTCGATATGTCTATCATGATCGTTTTCTCCGCGGATTAGCCATTCTGTCTGTCACCATTACGCTGATGTATTCCATCATCCTGGCTACTCAGATCTTCTTTGTACGAGATGTGCTTCGGTTGGATGCTTTTGCATTCGGTATGCTCATCTCCATCGCAACCATCGGCAGCATTGTAGGAAGCCAAGCTGTTGCATATATGCGCAAGAAATGGAGTACAAAACAATTAATTATCTCCTCCATTCTGTGCATGGGAATCATCTACGGTGTGGTGGGTCTTACTACTAATGCGTACTTAGTAGGCAGTCTATACTTCTGTGCTGCATTTTTCATCATTGTCTACAATGTTACCCGTTCCTCCATCCTGCAACGTTCCGTTCCTAATGAGATGCTTGGCCGGGTTGGAAGTGTGTTTCGCTTTCTTTCCTTTGGCATTAGTGCCATTGGTACACTTCTCGGCGGATTATTGGTGCGGGTTAGTGAAACGACGTTCGATCGCGTATTCTCGCTGCAACTCCCTTATCTCTTGCTAAGCTTGATCTATATCCTGTCTGCGCTGGTATTCACGATGAAGATGAAGAATCATGCAGAGAACCAGCAGCCTAACATCAACGCTTGACTGTTACGTTGGGTCATACTTGATAATGATCTCAAGCTTACATGAAGGAGAGATTAAGGATGAAGATTACCGCGTTACGCTCAGATCTAATCTATGAGGAGATCATCCAGGCTGCACCCGATGAGAAATTGGAGTTATACCGCGAGCGTATGATGGGTCCCTTTATGAACAAATGGAACATTCAACAGATTCCGTTTCGATCTCAAGAGCCTCACGGCTTCGACGTGATCATGATGAATAATTTTATGAATATCGCTCCCGCAGATATCACACCTGAGATTAACGAATCGTTAGCAGCAATCTCGTCCGAAGCATTTTGGCAACAGTGTCATGAAGCTGTTTGTACGAGTCTATCTACGTTTACAGATCATGGAATTGAACTATCGGTCTCCGAATATCTATATACGATTTTATTAGGCGACAAGAACAGTCCATCACTCATCATAAACGAAGGCATCAGCGGAGATGGTGGAATCCCTGGTTATATTATTGCGAACCTGATCCCCAATGGATATACTCTACCTCGTATGCAATCGGTGTTGGCCCATGAATGCAATCATAACGTGAGGTATCAATATATCCAGTGGAATCCACAGATTACGCTTGGGGAGATGGTGGTTAGTGAGGGGTTGGCTGAGAGCTTTGCGACATCCCTGTATGGAGAAGAGTTGTTAGGCCCCTGGGTAGCCAAAACGGATATGGAGACTTTGAACAACGTTATCAAACCGCAAATGAAAGAGCAGCTGCATGTCACTGGTTTTGACCAGATTAATCCCTATCTATACGGCGATGAACTTGCCACACTGCAAAATTTCACGCCCGTAGGTATGCCCTATGCAGCTGGCTATGCCTGCGGTTATCACCTAATTCAATACTACTTGAACAAAACAGGTACACCGATCACCGAAGCAACTATTACTCCGGCAAGTGTTATCCTTGCTGAAACAAAGGACTTTTGGAATGAAGACACCCTATTTCACCGTTAAAGATATTATTCAGATCACTGGCATCACCAAACGCGCATTACATTATTATGATAAAACAGATCTCTTAAAACCGAGCAAAGTCGAGGACAATGGCTATCGGTATTACGATCAAGAGGCACTGGGGAATCTGCAAATGATTCTGTTGTTCAAAGAAATGAATTTCTCCTTAACAGAAATTGCAGCCATGATGCAGCTCTCCAAAGGTGAACAGAAAGATATCCTAAGAGAGCACCGTAGTACACTCGTTCAACGCAAACAAAAGCTCGAAACCATCATCGCCCAGTTGGACGAGTATGTGGATGGGACGGATATCTCTCATCTTCATCTGTTTGACGACTCTTCCATCCTGTCCATTCAAGAGCAATATGAATCCGAGGCAAAGTTCATCTACGGAAATACCGAGAAATATCAGGAATTCGAAGCAAATATGAGTCAGCTGTCTGCGGAAGAGCAAGAACAAGCTTACCAGCAGTTCTCGATCAACATGGAGCAGGTATTTCGGGAGTTGGCGAAGCATCAGGACCTGCCCCCTGCTTCTGCTGAGGTACAAGTGTTGGTGGGTGAATGGAAAAGTTGCCTGGAGCAATTGATGAGTTGTGATGCTGAGATTCTGAGATGTATTGCGGAAGCCTACACAACGGATCGTCGCTATGCGGGTTATTTTGATCAGTTTGGAGATGAGGAATTTTTGAGGTTTTTGTATGAAGCGATTATGGTTTATGTCGAGGGTGGGTAAAACCTTTGAGACCTTTTCCTAGTATTAGGATGGTTTCAAAGGTCTTGAGCTTTATAATATAGCCTGTTTGTCCATTCGCTGTCGTTGGACCTCATCGAGATATCGAGTGAATTGAGATTCGCCTGAGTAGCTCAGAAATAACCACTCCAACGCACGCGTCATCCCGATATAGAAACGAGACACTTCCCGTTCATCAACTTCATTCGATTTTCCTGCTTTACGTGGCATAGTCTCAATCGAAATCATAAACACTGCTCTGAAATCCAATCCCTTAGCACTGTCTATTGTCAGAACTTTAATACTTTCCTCTTCCCGATTAAAGTTCTTTTTAGATAGGTCATTCTGGGTCACCCAATTATACGGTAGATGATTTTCGTTCAGAGCTTTTCCCAATTCTTCGATACTGTTGACTTGATTAGACTCCTGTACCCTGTACAAAATAGCAATGTCCTTCAGAGGGAACGATTTTTCACGCCGTAAATAGTCTATCGATTTGGCAACAAACGCCATCTCTGCTTGTGTACTTTTACTGCGATAAATTAGAGGCTCTGGACCTTTACGGTTCGTGAACTGAGGCGGTATAATCTCAATTGCATCAGCCCCGGTGCTGATGACTTTCTGTTGCAACTTGGACTGTTCTTTATAGAAATCCCACGCAAATTGAACAATCTGTGCTGTATTCCTGTAGTTGATTGTTAGTATCTTGGAACGTCCCCGGAAGTCTAATCCTGTATCTTGAGCCAAGCTATTTTTTCGTTTAAAAATGGTTTGCGCCCGATCCTCCACAAGCAGCAGCGACTGCGTCTCCTCATTGAGGCATGCGCTCACAAGCTTCAGCCAATCCGCATCAAAGTCCTGACCCTCATCGATTAATATGGCATCATACTTCGGCAATTCTTGTAGTCCTTGGGAGATTTTTTCCATCAAGACCGGCAGTTTCCTGTCCATGATTCGAAATTGCTGCCCGAGCCACGAATGAAAGGTGCTTACCTGAATATTAGACTCATGTGAAGAAAGCACATCCTGATCCTTAAAATCAAACAAGTCTTCAGGCTCAGCCATCTTCTGTACAATAGCTTGCCTTAAGTATTGGGACAAGGTTGAGCCGTAGCATAGCACAAGAATATTCCAGTCTGGATTGGCCTTGGCCAGCATCCTTGCCCGACTGACGAGTACCAGCGTTTTACCACTCCCCGCGACTCCGCGGATTAAACGATGTTTGTCTCCAACCTGCTTCGCCATTTTTTCCTGATGTAGATCCATCGTCTTAATGTTATGCAAGGATAATAACAGCTGGTCCTGATGAGGCACAATCTCTTTGCATTCTGCACTAATCCGTACTTCAGGAAACAGATGGTAGCGAATTGCCTGTATATCTTCATTGGTCAAGCTATATCGGTTCCGGGTCGGCACCGTGAACATATGTAATAACTTCTCAATCAAAATCTCTTCTGAAAAATCTTCATCCTCTGGGTCCATCTCTTCTCTGGTCAACACAAATACAGGATCGATCACGCTATACAAATCCATACGGAGAAAATCTTGCTGCTTCAGGCGAGTAAAGACAACACCATACCCGTAATTAAATTTCAAGTATCCTGGCGTTCCCTCTTTAATCAAATTCTTGTCCTTCTTTAATTGATCCGCAATGAGGAACGCGTAGTCTCTCGCCTGCTTCAGCGGACTACGGGCAGTAACTGTCTCCCCTGCCGTATTGCGCAACGTCCATTCGTCCCGGTTTACCTTATGTAGCGTCCCTTTGGTATAATCTTTCACTTCTAGTACGAGCAAACCTAAATCTGGCCCGATAATGACAAAATCCGGTCTTCTTCCACGAATCTCAGGTTCATAATATACGATATAGTCTTTTGGGAGGTGTTTCTTCAAAGTATCAAATAATAGTCTTTCTCCTGCTGTCGCTTTCTTGGGGATAGCTTCTGGTACTGTATTTGCCATGTAAATCGCTCCTAATTCTAGTTATCTAAACTTGCTATAGCTTCATTATCTACTAAAAAACCACAATTTTCCACATTTAAAATTCACAGTTACGAAAGCATTTAAAAAACCATCCTTTCTTCCTAGTACTTTTGTATTAATATATATAAATCCCACATAATAGGTATCATTTGGAAAATGTATATGTTAGGGTTATTAATGTTGGCCAACACAAATAAACCAACTCAGGGTAATTAGGGAGAGAAGATTAATTGAAGAAGTTCTTAAGTTTAGTGATAACATTGACCCTAGTATTGTCGTGTACCATTATAAGTTCAGCCTCTGCTAATGCGAGTGGGGAAAGCAACGAGAACTCTGAAATCAGTAGTCTATTTACCAATTTTATAGATACTGCATTTGAGAATACCGAAGATTTTACAGTTAAGGATCTTGAAGGTTCTGTCGTTACAGATCGTTTTATTGAAGTTACTAAAGAACATCATGAAGCAGCAGATTATCGGACAATACAAAATATAATAATAGAAAACAACTGGTTTCTATCATATAGAGAACATTCTCCAATAGACAACTTAAAAGAATCAGGCTTAGAAGTTAATGCTCTAAGTAACATCAGGGGAGAGAATGTCTCGGAGAGATTCTATCACATTGCCAAAGATACAAGAGACAAATTCACTAAAGAGTGGGTCGTTACTCTTTCAGGTAATTTCTCTTATGATACAAGTACATTTAAAGTAACAGCAGTTAGTGGACCCAAAATCAGCCTAACCACAGCCAACTTCGGTGCTATGTTCTCCCCGGCACTAGAAGACATCTATACCTATAATTCTTCTTCTGGATCTACGGCTACCTTCAATGCAAGATATAAAATGAGAGCTGTACTCGGATTATCTATAGGAGATCTTCCATTAGGAGTCAATCTCGATTTTGGAACTCATACGGATACTATGAACGCATATCCTTCCGTATTACAGCCTTAGATAGAAATGTCAGTTTATTAAGTAAAGAGGTGATCATACATGAAAACAAAAAGTGAAAAGCTACCAACACTCTTTTTACTTATATACGCTGTCCTAATGCTCGTAAGTTACAGTATCTATCTATTTTTAGAGAATACCCGATTAAGTCACTCTCAACAATGGCTATCTGAAGGTATCTTAACCCAAGATGATGTTAATTCCATAAGCCAAACCGGAAGATGGACAACCATCTCAGAATCTGCGTTCCTCATTCTATTCGTGATTGCATTCATTTTTGTAATGTATCAATTTCAGAAAAAACCTTTAAAACATTTTCTCATCTTCAATGCAGCATTATTCATTGGGATTGCACTAATTAGTTACGTGGTTTCACTTGCTAGCTCCATGCCGATAGGAAATTCAGTTCAACCCGTTATTATCCCTGCGTTTTTACTTGTTGCCCTGTGTATCTATACGTTATGGAAAACAAGAAATGGAAAATAAAAACCAGACTACATACCATACAACGGTGTGTAGTCTGGTTTTTCGTTTATCTAGAGTTACCCCGCTCAAAGTACGCATGCAACCGATACAGACAAATCTCCTTCGTCCAGCGATACAGCAGCGCCTGTTCCTCCGTATCCTCCACTTGCACATTCAGCGAAAACACGCCGTCCTCGAATCGCGTCATACTCCCCTTTGCCCCACTCCACATAGACATCGGCATATCAATTATCAGTTTCTCAATCCGTGTTGCCGTCCTCTCGTTCCATTCCCAGAGCGCTAGCTTGTCCTTATCCGAAAAGTCTTTCCGTTTCCGGTATTCCTTCTCCGTCAGGTACATATGGAAAAAGCTTGCCATCTCCCCCGGCGTAATCGGGTCCATCCAGTGCGCTTCGCCTCGCTCCAGCATGTACAGCAGCACGATCATTTTGTAGCTTTTGTTCATGACCGTCTTCTCCACATCACGCAGCCAAGCCTCGTGTCGGACGTACATCTCTTCCTCGGTCGGGGACAGCAACTCCGCCCAATACAGAAATCCAACATAGGAACCGAATTCGCTCCGATACCCGACACTCTTCGAACGCCCCATGAGGTGCAGCTCCAGATACGTCGGAATACGCCCAGCTCTCGCTTCACATCCAGAAAATCATGATGCAGCTTCTCGCGGCGCGGTAACCGTTTGCGGCTCAGCTCCTGAAGCAGGTCCACTACCCGGGTCTCCAGATGAATCCCACAGTTAGCCGGAACTTCAGGCACAGCCGAATCCATCGTTTTTCCGCTTCTTTCCTCGTCTCCGCGCACATCCAGAAGGCTCAGCTTCACATCCGCATTCCGGTAGTTTCCGATCAGGTCGATGATGACACAATGCGATTTGCCTTCCGCCAGCCGCAGACCACGCCCCACCTGCTGTGTAAACACCGTGAGCGACTCGGTTGGACGCACGAACAATAGCGTATCCACACGTGGAATATCCGTACCTTCGTTGAACAGATCCACCGTCAGCACAACCTCCAGCTCACCCGCATCAAGCTGCCGAATGGCTTCCTCCCGCGACATCTCCGATGTACGCGAATGCAGACTAAGTACCTTCACGCCCTGACTTCGGAAATACGCAGCTAAATAATCCGCCTGCCGGATCGACGAGCAAAAGCCAATTGTTCTCGTCTGTTTGTGCCGGGCCCAGGCTGGATAGATCGTCTCTACATGCTCCTCTTGCAATTGAACGGCCATGAGCTGTTCTTCATCATACTTTGTCCCGATCCAGCGAATCTGCGAATAATCCGTATCGTCGAATACCCCGTAATATTGAAATGGCGCCAGCCAACCTCGCCGGATCGCTTCAATAAAATGCATCTGGTACGCCACATTCCCATCACAGAGCGCATACACATCTTTGCCATCCAGTCGATCCGGGGTCGCCGTAATGCCCAGTAGGAACTTAGGCTGAAAATGCTCAATCACCGACATATACGTCTTCGCCGCCGCATGATGGAACTCATCCACCACGATAAGATCAAAGGCATCCACCGCAAAACCATCCCGGTGCTTCTGCATACTCAGCGTAAAGATCGAAGCATACACACAATCCGCCGCCCCATCCTTGTACTGTCCGTTATAGATGCCATGACTGCGCTCCGGCATGATCCGTTGAAAAGACCTCTTCGCCTGAAACAGAATCTCTTCCCGGTGCGCTATAAACAACACCCGCTGGAACAGCTGGGCGAAGAAACCCGCCAGATACGTTTTGCCAAGCCCGGTCGCCATAACGACCATCGCCTTGTCGTACTGCTCCTCCATCGTGCCATGAAGTGCTTCGAGGGCATCCAACTGAGCAAAGCGCGGTTGAATCGGCACCAGCGACAGCTCGGCGGTTTCTTCCTCTTTGTCCTCTGGCAGACCTGTGCCAAACTCGGCTTCTTCCATCTCCGTGATCCGCTGGATCATCTCCGGGTTCTTCTGGTGATATTTGCGGTACTCTTCCTCATACAGTTCAATTGAATCCGGGTTCACCGGCAAGGTTGTCTCGTGGTAGAAGCTCTGCATGAACTTATCCAAAGCCATCTGGAACGTATACGGCTCCGCCTCCGCATTCATCGCGAGATTCCATTCATATCCCGTCTTCAGTGCTGTGAAGGAAAAGTTCGACGAGCCGACGATTAGTAGTCCTTCGCCGTTGTCATGATCAAACAGATACGCTTTCGGGTGAAAAGAAGTGCCCATACTTCGCCACAGCCTCGCTTCAATTCGTGGATCGACCTCACAGAGCGCCCGAAGTCCCTCCGGCTGCGTGATATACAGATAGTCTCCCGCGAGCATCCGCACCTCGGCTCCACGTTCTGCTGCCCGTTTCAAATGCGGGGCAAGCAGCTTCACACCAGACTGCATGATAAAGGAAGTCATAATATAAATCCCGGACGCATGCTGCATCCGGGAAATAAGTTCGTCTGCCAAGTTATCTGTAATGAGTTTAACGTTAAGCTTCGTTGACATCGATCAGATACACTCTCTCCTGGAATCCACCACGTGCCTCAGCCTTGTCCGCCCGCAGCTTATCCAGCTGTGCCGCTTTCGCTCCATGCACCTCCGCAAGCGCCCGGATCACTTCGAGCATGTCCGCCAGTTCCTCCAGCGCTTCCTGATCACTTTCAGCACTCATGTATTCTTCCGATTCTTCTTGCAGCTTTGTTCTTAGTTCTTGCTTATACTCCTCAGGGTCCAGAATTCGTGTACGGCATTCCTTACCACTGGATGTGATAATATGCGGAATCTTGTCCCGCACCAATTTGTTGTATGTAGGCATGTGGTATAACATCCTTTCTGCTATGAGAGCCTTCGAGCCTCGCGCCAGAATCTCCCTTTTTGCCATTATACCATTTGCCATGGGGAAGGATCGATTGATTTTGTAAAGTGGTTGGGATGGAATGAGAGAATAAAAATAACCCATGACTACTCGTATTCGAGTTGAAATGGGCTGTCAATCTTATTATTAATTCTCCATTGATTGAATTGCATATTCTATGTCTTGCTCCATATCCAGATCAGGATACTTCTTTTGCAATTGAAGAAGACAATCTATAAATGCTCGGCTTTGGAATTCAGAAGATAGATCTTCAAATATCTCACTGAGCCAATATAAATCTTTTTCTCCACATTGATTTAGAAATGATATGGCACTTTGCTCATTCTCTTTTAGAATGTCTACCATCTCATTCCATATCGTTTGAATAGCAGGATCGTCGGGGTGTAAATCTTTTCTCTTCTTTACTAATGAGATAACTTTTTCACTGTAGTCTACCATGTTTTACTCTCCTCACGGTTGTCTTGAATTATCTGGAGTAATCGTTCCGATCTGTCCATCGTTCTTGATTACGCCTACTCTAACGTTATTATAGTTCCCGAACATCCATTCACCGTCACCCTTAACTCTATTCTCAGGCAGATTTGCTACATGCTCACCTGACTTTTTGATATCTTCCGATGACCACTCCTTAGGGAACCATGCTTGGCCCTCTCCACTTCGCTTTGCTTTATTTTTGTGATTAGGTATATTACCAACCCGTACACCGTTTTCATATTCTTTAGTTATGTTAAATGGGATCTTATTTTTAAGTAGGTAATTAATATTATCTTGACCGTGACCACCATTGATCAATCTATTTTTAGAATTGAAATCTCCAAGTGAAGCATGGTAAATTTTTTCATTACTTACTGTAATTCTTCCACCAATCATACCTTTTGGGAATCCTAATCCTTCTTTCGGAACCTTATAACCCCTATTATACATTCCAGTAAAAGCCAACACTAGCTTGGCAGTCTGTAAACCTCCTATAGAAACTGCTGCTTGCCATGCTGGTATGGATTCTCCAGTTACGGGATGATGACCTTCCTTAAATGCACTAATCTGTTCATCATATATATCCACACCGCCAGACTCCGGTTGCTTCGGTCCAGCTCTCATTTCTTCATAGGTGCCACCCTGTTCCCAATACTTAACAAACTCCTTTTGCCCTGGCATCCCATCCTCTGCTTCACTGGCAGGCATGTTAACTCCAAACAAAGGATTATATACCATTCGTCGTTGCTCTTCTGGGTTACCTGTATTATGGTTGATCATTGTATGGGCAGCAATCTGTCCAGCAATGGCTCCCAAGCTCACCTGTTCCTGATCTGCTTGGTCGAATCTCTCGGCAATCGCGAACAGATCTTGGGATGACTTAACCATACTTTCCAGTGCTCGATCAAGTACTGAACGTGAATGCTGAAAATCATAGAAAAACCGTTCCTGCGTTGCTCCCGCCCACTGAGACTGGATGAATCCGATCCGTGCGGTCAGGTCATTACGTATACCCTCCAACTGCTGCCAACGCTGCTGGATCTGTCTGGATACATGCAGCAGCTGCTCTGGTGTTACTTTAATTGTACTCATATCATTCTCCGCGTTTGAAATTAGGATTTTACAATGTTAGCAGAAGTTTGTTGCAAATACATCCACCCATTATCCTGATTTCCCCTTTCCCCAAATAAATAGGTTTCAGTACTTATAATCCTCCAGTCCCATTCCTGTGAAAGGAACCTCCAGATGATCATGACACGCCTTATATCAGAAAAACTTTGTTGAATTATCATTCAATCGAGCGGCTAACTCCTCCAAAATGTCTTCCGTTCGTTGAAGGAGCTTTTCGATGTTATCAAGGTCTAAATATTGATCCTCTTGGCGTTCCTCTAAAGATGACATATGTTGCATCGTGCCGATGAACAAAGCGATATCCAATCCGGGTTCAGTGTCCGTATGCACTAGAGGCAAGATTTCGTTCATAGTGAGTTCCTTGGGTGGATGAACTGAATGATACTTATGGATATAAAGTGCCTTAATCATGGAGGCTAGAGCCCAATCACATAGAATTAGGCAGGCTTTAAACTGATTGTGTTTACACATGATGGCCGCAAGTTTGAGATGATACTTAGCATGTTGGTGATACTCCATGATTGTAGTATGTATCATGTGGTAAGCAGGAATATGTTTGGACCTAGGTTGTGTGGAGATATCATGGTCTTGCGAACGTGGGGTAAAATCTACTAGGTGATTACAATGTGCTTCGGTTATGGACCAATTTCTTGCCATTGTCATCCCTCCAAAGAGTTAATACCAGTATTATACATTAAAATGATACATATAGTAATCAAATAAATTATTTGTATTCTTCGTTTGGTGTTTACCTTAAGGAAACTTGTCTACACTTTTGAACATAGAGAGGTGAATACCATGAACGAGGACAGAGAAGTTTTGAAGCTGGTCGGAGCCAGAATTCGTGCACTACGCAAAGAAAGAGGGTATTCACAGGAATCCCTCGGAGAAAAAGGTGGATTTCATTTTTCATACATAGGACAGATCGAACGTGGAGAAAAGAATGTTTCTTTGGTGAACTTGGCAAAGATCGCTGAGTCACTTGATGTTAATTTGATTCAATTATTTGCTTATATAGAAGAAGAGTTTGAGGTAACTGAAGATGAGAAACAAATCAAAGAAATTGTACAACTGCTAAGAGATTCTTCTCCTGATAATATTCGTGTTGCAAAAAATGTTATTAAAGGAGTATTGATGTGAAAACAGCAAACCCTATCCGTCCATTTATGGATTGATAGGGTTTCTCTACTTTGCACAGTCTATGGTGCACATCATCTTGAATTTGCTCTGCTGCATAAATAATTCATCAATTCTTGATCCCGACAGTAAACATAACAACCTTTCATACCCCGAGACATCAAAATTTTATAAATATTTTTGACAAGTTTTGTTAGTTCCTCATTCTTAAATTTAAGTCCTCGTTTTCCCATTCTATCTTTGTACTCATCATAATCTGAATAAAGTTCCTTTTTATCGGAATCATATTTTAGATCATTCCCTATAATTACGCCTACATAATCAAACTCAAGACCTTGAGACGTATGAACACATCCAATCTGGTCTATACCACTCTCATGGATGGCCCAAGTGCTTGATATTGAACGAGCATTCCAAGGCATAGCAAAACGATGTTCTTCAATAATTACATCCGGAATTTCTCCGTTGCGATTGCCTTCTTTATCTGCTGTCCAATTCCAAGCAAAGCCTGCCAACATTCTAGCCTTATAACCTTGATCGTTTTTACTTTTGATTAGATCGTATACTTCGTTAGGTGTATCTACTAATTTAAATTCAAAAGAATCTTGATCCCAACCATCGAAATTAGCGGTGGGACGAATCTGTAAAGCATCATCAACCCAATTCAAAAATCCTTCTGCTCCAGAACAACGGAACTGTGCTGCTAGTGAATATTCATGCACTTCCGAATTATATAGGGCAGCTAAACGTTTAATCTCGTCTATAGATCCTATATCTTCAGGACGAATACGTTGAAAATCATCTATGAAAAACACATTCACTTTAGATGCTTTTATGATATCCTCGATCTGATTCTCCCCAAGATATTGATATGCTCCTTTACCTTTTAAGCGATGTGCCTCATCCACAACAAGTACGTCGTACATATCAGCTGGCTCTTTGTAAAACTGACTTGATCCCGTAAATAACATCTTTGTCCTAGTTTTGTTTCTAGCTTGTCGTTGAGTCAAGGTCTCTACCATAACCGTTCGGAATGAAGCATTCGGGGCAATGAATTTAACATTCAACTTATTTTTAAGTAATCCACCAAGGGCATTCATAGATATCACTGATTTACCTGTTCCAGGTCCACCTTGCACAATGATTGTGCGTTTTACATCTGTTTGCTTGGCAAGGCTCATAATGGCCTCGTATGCAACCTTCTGCTCATCAAGTAAAACAAAATTAGAGTTCCCTTGAAATAATCCATCGATATGATCGATTAGCTTCTTGGAAGGACGAATCTTACCGTTCTCAATTAAATAAAGTAAATTAACTCCATTTCCTTCACCTACATGCCTTTTCAGAAAATCTTGAAGTTTAGATGCATCATCAGCTAGAAACAAAGGAGCTTCACGGATGATATCCTGATATTGATTTTATTGAAGGGGGTCCGGCTGTACTGTCCTGTAGTTATGTAGATATGCACATGAGTATCCGTTAATATCTTTGGAATATACGGCCTCATTCATATCACTCAGATACTGTTTGTATGACCATGCTTGATATGAAGGATGCGGTGTCTCTCTTGTTCTACCTCCAATAAAGGCCCTTACAACATCCTCCCGATCCATAGCCTCTACTGCATCCCATTGTTTTAACTCAACGATCACAAAGTTATCATTCTTTTGTTCATCCTGACCTGCAATGATAAAATCTATTCGTTTACTCGTAGAAGGAATGTTGTACTCAATTAATATCCCGCAGTCATCTGCTACCTTCGATTTACGAATAATTTTCTCCATAAACTGCATAGAGTTGTTCCAAGCTCGTACTTCCCCTTGATTGGGTCTTTTTCCCATCCCTTTAATAAATGCTTCTTCAATCTGAACTGTAATTTGGTTGTTATCAACTGATTCCCGGAAAGCTAATGCGTTACTGCTGTAGATAATCATGATGCACCGCCTGAATTATATTAGTTTTTCAGTGTCTCTTTTAAATATAGTACTCTATTGAGTCTTCTTTGTTTTTTAGTATTTTTAAAAGATGTATTTTCTCAGAAAGTATCTTTGAACGTTCTTCTGTACGGAAGATTGTTGCGTCATGTATATACTCACTATTCCCAAGTAAAAAAAGCTCTTTATCAATAAGATGATAAATAAACCATTTCATGTCTTCATATTCTTGATCTAAAACGTAAAAACACTCATACTCGTACTTACTAAATTTTTCACGGAGTTGAGAGAATGTCATTATTATCAGTAATACAAACATTGAACTCGTAAATAATAATGAAAATAGAGTTAAAGTTAAATTAACTATTAATACTTCTGGTTTGTCTAAAGTAAGCTCTAAACTACCTTCTGCTATACTACTGGCAAGAAAACTTGGAAGCACAGAAAAAAACATAATATTTGTACCATAAGTATGATTAATGAGAATTTAAAATTCTTCAATCTTGAAAACCTTTTATCAAAAAAGCTATTTTTTGTTAGGCTAATATATACAATAATAAAATATAAACAAGTTCCAATGATTGAGATAACGAGTGTAACATATTCGTTCATACCAAGATTAAAGTACAACAGTGTAAGGAAAACAGAAACAATGAAGCCTAATATCACATATACAATGTAATTAGATATTTTTATCAAAGTCCTCTTTTCTTTTGATGAAATTAACCTTTCGATCTTGGATGAAGTTAACGAAGTTATTACCTGATTTTTCTTAAAAAAAGTCCACATAAAGCTAAGAATAGCAACAATCCCGCCCACTCCGCCTAATTTAGATAAAAATTGTCCATCCAAAATTCTATCCCACATGACCTTGCCTCCATACATATTCTAATACCGCTAGTTTTCAAACAATACACTTATTCGCCACCGCCACCATCTTCGCAGGCATCTCTTCCCTTAACCGCCACACAAAGCTCATTGGTTTGTTCCCTTCATGACTCACATAATCGGCTTCGCCCAAGAAGACAAATGGAGACGTATAGCCATGCTCCTCCTTATACTCCCTTACGAACAGTACAATCCGGTTACCTGTCTCTTGATGATGAATATATCGCTGCGCGGTAGCCGTATGCTCCGACACCCTGCTCTGTGTCTGCCAGTGGAATAAACGCTCGTTGATCGCATAATCCTCATACAGCGTAGATGGTGAGAAATCTTTGTCCGATTTGTTCAATGTAATGAAGAAGATATCGGTCTGTTCATCGGCAAAATACTTCACGCCTTCACGGAAGGCGGGTGATTGCTGGGCATTCCAGTAGCCAAAGGCGGCAAGCACTTGGTCGATAGAGTACATACAGTGGATATCCAGTGGACACGTGTACGGGAACGAATTGCTTTTATCCACAAATCGCAGATGAGCCAGATTATATTTGAAAATATCCACAAGCTCTGCTCGGAATGCTTCACAAGACAGCACACGCTGTACACCCTCTTCGATGCTACTCAATCCTAGTTTCTCAGGCGCAGCCCGATGGAACGTGTAATAGAACATGATGAGCATGCGCTGTTCATCAGCGTTGGTCGGTTCTTTGCCTTTTTCAATAAAGTCGATCAAGAACGTCAGCCAACTTCGGGAGTTAATCGTCAGCACAGATGGCAGTCTGCGGATGTACTCATCCTGCTCACTCTCAATTGGCTCTGTCAGTCCGGCCTCGGCTAACATACCCCGGAAATACCTTTTCCCCGTACGTCCTCCATACAATTCAACTAGTTTCATCCCGTGATGCTCTACAAAATGAGCCAAGGTCAGCGGCAGTCCGGTGTCTTGCTGAAACGTTTGCAGCTTCTGGATCAACGCTCTGCGATTACGACTCATCTGCTTGAGGTTGCGCATGACGTATTCCTTTGCTTGTTTTTCCAATTGAATGAACGTGCCACGAGGCAGGTTCGAGAAGCCGTTCTCAACGTAGTATGAGATGGAATGTTTGGTAGCGCCGATCAGAGCGCGGAATTTATCCTGGAACCTGTATTCCTGATGCGCTTGCCCGATGAAGTCGAGCACGGTCAGGCACTCTTTGCCCTCCGCCATCCGTAGTCCACGTCCCAACTGTTGCAGGAATACGGTCAGACTTTCGGTAGGACGCAGGAACAGAATAGTGTTCACCTCAGGGATATCCACGCCCTCATTGTACAGATCCACCACAAAGATCATGCGCAGTTCCCCGTTCACCAGCTGTCCTTTCGCAGAATGACGTTCCTGTTCGCTCGACCCGCCATGCAGTGCTATGGATGGAATGCCGGCTTCGTTAAATATTTTTGCCATATACATCGCATGATCCACCCCTACGCAGAACCCAAGCCCCTTCACATCGTCCAGATCTGTTACGTATTTGTTCAGACTTTGGATGATCTGGTTGGCACGGATTTTGTTATGGGTATAGAGCTTCTCCAGTTCGTTCAGATCGTAGCCTTTGCGCGACCACTTTACCTGGGATAGATCGACCGTATCGGTGACGCCAAAATACTGGAAAGGACTCAGTAGTTTCCGGTCAATGGCATCAGTGAGACGGATCTCGGCGGCAATCGTATGATCGAAGTAGGCGGTAATGTCTTTGCCATCCATCCGTTCTGGTGTTGCAGTGAGTCCTAGCAAAATCTTCGGTTCGTATTGGGACAATAACTTCTGGTATGAAGGTGCAGCGGCATGGTGGAATTCATCCACAATGATGTAATCGTAATAGTCTGGGCTGGTGATCTCCGTCAGCTTCATAGCGTTAAGGCTCTGAATACTAACAAACAGGTGGTCCAGCGCCTCTGCTCGGTGATTCCCGACATGCAGCTCACCAAAGTTCATATCCTTCAGGATATACCGGAACGTGTCCCGGCTTTGCTTCAAGATTTCTTCCCGATGGGCGACAAAAAGAAGCTTTGCTCCCGCATGGCTTGCCCGGAATCGCTTGTAGTCGAAGGCAGAGATGACCGTTTTGCCTACGCCTGTGGCGGCGACGATCAGATTGCGGTTTCGTCCGTACAGCGCACGCTCGGCGTGCAGCTGCTCCAGCACTTCTTTTTGATAATCGTAAGGCTGAATGTCGAGGTGGAAGTGGTTGGACTGATCTTTTTACGATTCAGAGCCGCCTTCAATTGTGCCTCATGGCCTTCATCCTCAGCCACATACCGCGTAAATTCACGGTCATTCCAGTAACTCTCGAAAGTCGCTTCAATCTTGCGCAGCACATCAAGTGAATCCTTCTCCGTCACCTTGAGATTCCACTCCATACCACTGGTCAGCGCCGGGTTGGATAGATTGGAAGAGCCGACATAGGCGGTGGTGAATCCAGTATCACGGTGGAAAATGTACGTTTTGGCGTGCAGCCGAGTCACTTTGGTATCATACGAAATCTGGATCTCTGTGTTAGGTAATTTGCTAAGTTCAGTAATAGCCTTGAGGTCGGTTGCTTCCATATAGGTGGTCGTGATGATCCGCAGCTTCCCACCGCTCGCCGTGAATTGCTGAAGTTGTTCCAGAAGCAGGCGAAGCCCGCTGAATTTGATAAATGACACCAGCCAATCGATCCGGTCGGCGGTCACGATCTCCTTTTGCAACTCCAATAACATACTCGGTTCAGACTTTGCACCTGTGAATAAAGAGCTTTGGGAGATCGGCGTATCTGGACGAACGATTCTGGTATCCCTAACCGCACGAATGCTGTTCAGCTTGGAATACACATGGGTCAACACTTCCCCCTGTTCATCCAGTTGCAATTCGTTGTACTCTTCTTCCCCCAGTGTGCCTTTGAGAGTAGCAATAATCTCATTACACGTTCGAATCTGTGCCAACACTGCTGTCTTATCTTCCGTCTGTTCCCGCACAATCTTAAGCGCTCGCCGGGTCACTGCCGCCAAATACGTGGACAGCAATTTACGCGCTTCCTCTGCATCCAACTTCTCGGTCCCAATGTTATACACATCCGGTCCAGCTCCGAAATCTCCTGTCTGGTGATCGTGTTGATAAGTTGTTCATATATGCCTTGTTTCATGAATGTACCTCGTGAGGGTGTAGGATAGTTGTGGATCGTTCTCTATGTATATGGTGAGCTAAAAATTGCTTCTTCTATATTATCGACCAATTGGTGGAAGATTTCATTAGTTGTTTGATTTCATAGGAAAAAGCACCTCTACTTTTGGTTTGGTAGAAGTGCTTTTCTATGAATACGGTTATGCGAAATATTAACCTAATGATCTACAGATTATTAAATATCAATCGGATCTTTCTCAACAAATTTTTCATACCAATTGTTTAATGGAAAATGTGAGACTTGTATAATCTCTAGAGAGAGTGGTTTGATGGTATAAGAGCCCCCGTTCAAAAAGTATAATTAACGGTTCATATATGTCTAGATACTGGCTGATGCTCGGAATATTCTCTGCGTACTTCGCCAACTGTAGATAGTATTCGAATATTCTTTTCACATATGAGTTTTGATTCAAATACGCAACAGCCTCCGAACTGCAATAAGCTGAAATATCTAATTCCTCTTCTTGATCTCCTAGCAGTTTCGCCACATTAGTAAATGCAGGTGGCATAGGCTTCAGCTGCTCCGCTTTATAAAATTGAGCCATTCTTCTGAGAAATTCATATCCGAGTTTAGTATCCTCCTCAGAGATAACAGTACCTACTAAGGCCCAATTTATATTATTTAGTTTGGATACTGCATTTTCCAATAACATTCTGTTTCACCTCAACATTTAGTATTCAATCTTATTATCGTAGTACTTGCTAGTATCCTTTTTTCATAAAAATGCACCTCTACGTTTGGTCTGGTAGAAGTGCATTTAAGTAGTATCATTATTTTGTCTACCTACTGTTTCTTTAGCTTGGTAGCTCCTTTTCAATATAAGGATGGTCAAGTAGTAGAAGAAGCTTTGAAGTTAGATATTTAGTTTGATATTCATCCAACCGATTATTGACCGTCAACAGACCATTCTCCATTCTAAGCAGTTGTGTAGAACCATCTTCTAGGAACAAAAGATTACCCTCAGTATGTTTTATAAGCTTACTAAAAATTCTGAACATATGCTCTATACCTTCAGTAAAAGTACTACCAAACAATTGAGTTCTAATGCATACATTCACATCTAAGTTATAATGCTGTTGAACAAAAGTGATATCAGAAATATCCTCAATTTCAAGATGCAACGTAAAAAATCTACTGCCAATAACTATTTCCTCTTCATTACTTTGGAAAGAAGCTTTTTCAATAACCGATTCAGTAACATATTGCTCTATCAGTTTCCCCAAAGAATTACGATCGAGCTTACTTTTTAAAAATAATTCATAGTCCATCTATTAATCCTCCTCAAACACCCGTGTTATGTTGCCGTCCTTAACGAATAAAATCTCTTTCAGATTTTTCAAATCTCCGGTTGGATTTGCTTTTCTGATAATTCCTTGACTAAGTTCACTAACTTTTTCAGTGGGAAATTCATCTAGGTTAACAACGATTCTTTCCGCTTGCGTTTTAGTTTTCGTTGCTATGTTTCGAAGAATATTATCTACGTTTGCATCTTCCTTGGGCGAATAACAGTCAAAAACCTTACCTTGAATTAAAAAGTCAGGATTAGAAGTTGCCTTGATTCCATAACCATTTCCGCCATTTATTTCGTCTAACATTTTGATTTCATAACCTTGTTCAGCTAAGAAGTCAGCAGTTTCATTTTGTTTCTTTATCCCGTGGGAATCACCTACTCCATAATTTCCAGTTGGTTTACTTCCCTTTGGTAAGGTAGGCTCAGTCATATCTCTATCACCGGTCCCCTTATTCGATTCCTTCTTACCTCCACCCGACCCACCCAGATCGGTATGCTTATCATCCATCGAACGAAATGCTTTGCCAAACAAAACATACGCCAGGGCCTGTCCTGTCATTGCGCCACCGTAATATCCTGCTCCACTCTCATCAATCTGCTTCTTCTGGTCTTCTACAAATTGCTCTATATCTGACCTCGCGGTCCCAGTTCCCCAGGCAGTATCCCATGCAAACTTAATACCACGCCCAACGTCTACAACTTTGCCCACGGTCATCGCATATGCGACACTGCCTATTGTACTGAACGGGTTATTGAAGAAAGCTTCTACTGTTTGGCCCATTCCCGTTATTGTTTCTCCTATGGATTTATCAAGCAGCCCTACAGCGAAATTCCGCTTTAGTTCCTCTGGAATGTATAGCGCAACCTCGCCTGAGCCATCCGTTGTTCTGAAGTTCCTCGCGATAAACGTAAACTCATTCTGGATCTTGTCCAACAGTCCGAGTGTAGTGGGGAACACTTCTTTTGCCTGCATAAAATCCCAGAAGAAACGCTCTCCAGTCACACCAGACCAATCGGATTGCAGCAGGTAAATCGACTTCTCCAGCTCCCTGACCATTCGCTCCAGTTCCTGTTTCTTCTGCTGGACCAATCGAGCTTTCTCGTCCAACACATCGGGATGTACCTGAATACGTTGCATCCTATCTTCACCCGCCAACCTGACCATAGTTTATATACCTAAATTTTAACAAGTGAGAGTGAGGATTGGAATCAAACGGAAGAATCATTTCCCCAGATGTTATCCGGTAGTTGGGCAACATCCTTGGGTAACCATTTTTGCACATTAATGCATGAATCAATACCGTTATGTCGACGGGAGTCTTGTACAAAAAGAACGACCTCTATCTCAGATAGAAGTCGCACAAGATAACGATACAGCATCATTACATCTTCATTAAGACACTACAAATTGTACGACAATTGGATTCCCATCATTCAATGCATCTCCACCGGGAATTGTAATTGTAGTCGTCGTAGCCGAGGACGTATCTGCTGTTTGCATAAGGCCATTAATATAAAGATTGTAGTAGTTGTAGGTGCCTGGGAATGCGGTTGCAGCTACACCCGCGTCGTTTGTAAAGGCAGTCGCAGCTATCGCAAACGTCGCTCCAGTCCCGGTTCCATCACCAATGGTTGCAGCAAATCTCAAACTGTTCTGAAATGGTGTCACGAGTGGCATGTTTCTCACCTCCTACCTAACATAGTATATGTGGTAGATTCGAGCGCAGTGAGGGCAAAGGAACCGGTAGACAAAACCAATTTTAACCATTTATGATATTGGTTGTTATTATAATAACCTCGATAATAATAGGTGTCCCTGCAAAGATCACACCGTTTTGTGACGAAAAAGACAACCTATCCGCACTTACACTATATGAGTTTCCTGGTTGGACGACCCCGTTGACGGCAAATTCGGTTATCGCTGCCGCCATCGTCATTAGTGAATGCTGTGGCAGGAATTATAACTGAGGCCGACAAATCCAGATCGGTATCCGGAAAATAGAAGTAACGATTTGCCGTAGGAATGATTTCAATTCCGGTACGGTACCCGGCGGACCTTGCTCACCTGGGGGACCCGTTGGTCCTTGCACTCCGGGAACTCCCGGTTGACCTGGTTCACCTTGAGGGCCTGCGGGACCTTGCGCTCCCGGAACTCCCGATTCACCCTGCTCACCTTGAGGCCCTGCCGGACCTTGTGCCCCCGGAACTCCCGGTTCACCCTGCTCACCTTGAGGCCCTGCCGGACCTTGTGCTCCCGGAATCCCCGGCTGACCCGGATTACCTTGAGGGCCTACGGGACCCTGTGCTCCGGGAGTCCCGATTCACCCGGCTCACCCCGAGGGCCTGCGGGACCCTGCGCTCCGGGAACTCCACGTTGACCCGGCTCACCTGGAGGGCCAACGGGACCCTGCACTCCGGGAGCTCCCGGTTGACCCGGCTCACCCTGAGGGCCAACGGGACCCTGCGCTCCGGGAGTTCCCTGTTGACCTGGCTCGCCGTGAGATCCGACGGGACCTTGGGCACCTGCCACACCTTGCGTCCCTGGGAGACTCACAGTCTTTAATTCATGTTGTCTCAACGGAGCAAGCATGGGGCTAGGCTCATAATATACCGGGTGACTGCCTGCCCCTCTCGGTAATGCAATGACTTTTTTTGTCACGGGCCATTTTCTGTGATCTTACTGGACGCTTCAGGGCGCAGCGCTTTCTTCGGCACACTTTACGAACCATTTTATATTTACGTTTTCCTGAAATTTTGTTTTTGTATTTGGATTTCAATCTAGAACGACTGGACCTCAATTTGTTGAGGGTGGCTGTCCTCTTGTTCAGATCCTTCAAAATGGTCATCTCCTTAGGCCAAGACACACAGTATATATGCCCTATACTATGTCCTTAACACATTCGGAGAGTGTGCGAATAACTATGAGTGAAGCCCAATAAAAAAGACAAGAGTCCTGCTATAGCTGTCCTTTGTCTTGGTAGCATAACTTCATTGTCTCCTCCCCAGGACCGCAATTCTCGATCCAGTTCCAGTTTATTTTGATGAATCAATAGATCTTTCTCGTCCATAGGCAAGAAACATTCATTAGCCAGATATTTCGAGTATTCGTGCACGTTTTTAATAGACTCTTACTTCTTCTTAAAATACTGAACGATCTCTTCCGGCTCCTGCGTTTCCAATGTGATCTGGCCTTTCTCGAACAGGATCATGTACGGATATGATTTCAGACCAAAAACCTTCTCATAATCAAACTTGTTTTCATCACGGACATTATAAAAGGTTACGTTAGTAATTGGGCCTTCTGCCCTCAAATTCTCGTTATTCACTTCATTTAATTTCTCCTGTAAATCCACAATAAATGGCCGCTCCGCAGCACGGTCAGTGAAAACAATCAAAGAAGCATCGTTCCTCTGAAACTGAGTTAATTGTTCTATGGCCTTTTCTCTATTATTTTGACCGCAGCCTGCCAATACGAATATCAACATACATAACAACCAGAACCTCTTCATTAAACTCCTCCTCCAAAATATAATAATGGTTACTACTTATTATTAGTTGCGTAACACGATACCGTCACTCCATTCAATTTGGAACTACAAAGAGTTCATTCGTGAGCACCATGAATGAACTCTTTGTTTGTTAATCTCCACCGCCACCTGAGTCGCCTCCACCGGAATCCCCAGAATCTCCATGATCCGATCCATAATGGTGTCCACCAGAACTGTCGTGATGGTGATGTGAATGCCCGCTATCATACCCTGTTGAGCTGCCGCTATATACCGTGCTGCCACCGGGTGACCCCGTTTCCAACGTTCCAGTCACATAATTCAAACGGTCATATGGATACTCCGCAGCTAACATGGGACGAAATACTCCACGTAGATGCAATGTTAGCGCTAATAATGGGGCGTGTGTAAGTGTGGAAGAAACAGGCACGCTGTCGACTTGTTCCGCTTTCAGTTGCACCAAACGTCTGAGTTCGGGATCGACATGATTATCGAGTGGGCTCCAATCGGTCTTACGTGCACAACGGGATCCAATCCCGAGCACCAGAGCCGTCTGTAAAATGCGTTCCATGTTCTCTGCAGATTCGTGCAGACGATCTACTGGAATGCCTTTCTTATAGCGTCTGCGCCAGCGGCGCATGGAGACAGCCCAATCCCGGGCAGAGGAACCTACTACACGAGCAGGCAAGATTAGACGCAGTAACAGCGACAAGAAAATTACGCCAATGAGCATACTGTTCTCGGCTGTCCCCGTAGGGGACAGTGTTATTGTGACCAGCAATCCTACACTAGCCAGCTGATAAGGCCAGCGCACTCGAATTCGTTTTAAAGCCACCAACCAGAGCACCAACGTCACAGCAAGAGCGATACTCTCCTGAATCCCAGCCCCATTGGTGAAGCACAATGCGCAGGTCAGGATAAACAACACAGGAAATACGAGCATCACAAGCAGGCGGAGCAGAAGCGGCGTTCGGATCAGACTGTTCCAATCCTGCCGTGTCTCAAGAACGCTATTCTTCCATGCCTCTAATTCCTGCCCTATTACTTTTTCCTTACGACGATAATGCTGCATCTCTCCGTACTGTGAACTTTGCTGCGAGCTTGGTCCTGCCAGCGCATCCAGTCGGAATCGCTGTTGACCGAAGCTATATTCTTTCAGCATCCATTGCAACAGTTGGCGTTCGTCTGCATTTACCGCAGCATCAGGCTGCTCATTTCGATACTCCAGTGTGGTATTTGGCCCATATTTGTCATCCCGATATCTCTTTTTGGCTTGCACGATACGCAGGGATAACACCCGAGAACGGGTTAACTGGAATAACGACGCCTGTGTATCCCTCAACTTCAATCGTCCCTTACTACGTAAATAAGCCAGAAACAAAGGGTCCGCCTGCTCCACTTCTTCATCCGAATATGTACCTTTGCTTAAGTAATTCCGAATCCAGATTAGACATTGCACAATGAACATCGCGAGCAGCACCCACATCAATGGCTCACTAAAGCGAAGAATCCAACCATCCTGCAATACCGCGGCTTGTCCCTGTGCGAGGGCTGGTACTTGATGGTTTGTTGAAGCGATAGATGTCGATAACACGTACTTCACCTGATAAACTCCTTCCATAATATGACGATTCGATCTACTTTCTATAAACCTATTAATATGATGAAAGAATCGAAGATTACTTCGGAAGAGAGAAGATATTTTCCTTTTCACAATCGGTTAACACATAGAATGTACGCCCTTGTTCACTTTTTATCGTACCGATGCCTTTACACGTATTTGTAGTTTCACCCTGCCCTGAACCATACATATCTCGTGAATCATCATATGTGGTTTGAATCACCTTGCCATCATATACCAGTTCTTGGATCACAGGCCCACCTTCAATCGTGTACTGGGTTACCCGGACCTGACTCGGTTGCTCTTTGCTCACGTGCTTCAGGAATGTCCTCCACTTGTCGCCGTTTCGCATACCGTTCATGAGTACAACCACATCTCCACTCTGCTCTGCTTGTTCAGGGTTATGCGGTTCAATAATGTCTGGAAAAGAAGTCATGACTTCTTCAGAATCGATGGTCTGCTGATGAATCGGATTACAACCTGTTAACAACCCAATCCATATACATAGAGTGAGTAGGCACTTTCTCATTTGATCACCTCATATGTACAACGTTAAAAACACTGTTTTGGTTATGTTCTCTCTTTATATTCTGTCTCTAAAATAGCATGATCGCCAGTCTTCTTCATTCTCGCTCACTCGTTATGACTATATAAAAATCCCCCTCAAGTAACTCCATGTTCTGATTGAACATCGGTTACTTGAAGAGGATTGATCGGTTACTCTACTTCTCGAAACGGAACCAGTCGAAGTCAAACTGACTTCCCGGCAAGAAGATAAAGATTACCTTTTGCACACCTGTCACGCGTTCAAGCTCAAACACCCGCTCTTCATATCCTTCGGATTGTGTGAACTCAACCAGTTGATTGCTCTGTCCGTCCGCACCCGCGAAGCGGATATGAATCGTATTGATATCAATCGGTGAATGGCCATGAATAACGAGCTTCGAGGTGCCTTCGCTCGTAAAGTCCATGTTTTCAAACTCCAGCGACACATTATTCCCGATGCCTTCAACACGGTCACCCTCAATTTTGAAGGTATCTCCATAGAGATGGTCACAGGATGCCGCCGCATTCTGTTCAAAAGCACGACTCTGGCGTTCAAATGAGAATCCTTTAATATGAATCTTCTGCTTCAACACAAAACAGATCGAAGTAATCCCGCTCAGGCGTTTGGACAGCTTATACGTCTCTTCCTGATACACATTCCATTTGGATTCCTTGTCATACACCACATCGGCGATCATTGTGCTGCCCTCTTCATCCGGCATGCCTTCCCAGATCTGCATGAAGTACTCTTCGCTCGACAATGCAAAGATCGGAATAGTGATCGTATCGGAACCATATGGGCCAAAGTCGATATTGCGGAAGCCTACATGTGTCTCCCCGTCCCGACTTGTGGCTACGCCGCGTTCATTCCCGTTACCAACCTCACCTTTGGTGTAATCATATAATCCGCCTGTGATGAAGCCGTATGGATCTTTATAGGCAGTACCGAGCCCTTCCGCTTTGAATTCCAACTGGGAGATGAGTTTGGTTTTGTCCGTACCATTTGCACTGGTAGCGCGAAGTCGGAACGCCCCGTCACCTATCGCAGATACTTTCACCGTATGTTGATTCTCCCCATTGCCATCCGTTCCCGCAGGCATGACTTCCACCTTGGCAATGTTGGATTCGATGCCGCCATCATTCACAGCAGCCCATTCGATGTCCCGATAGGACGCGTTCTCTGGATACAGCTTGACTGTTACGAAGAGCTCTGGGTTGGACGGATCGAGCAACTGTCCTGATTCGCTGATGATCTCGATTTTCCGCAAAGGAATCTCCTGAGCGCTGCCCGTCAGCACCGGACGTTCTTCATTGACCATGAAGACTTCTTGCACTTCTTTTTCATCACTATCGACATCCGTGGCACCCACAACCTGCACTTCATACTCCGCTGCGGCACCTTCCAACCCTTCCGAAGATACTTCAATCCGTACCGTTCCGACTTCATCCGTTGCTCCGATAATGGCCATCAGTTTACCGCTAAACAACCTTCTGCTGAGCCCTTTGTATGGATCATAGTCCGTGCTGTCTCCGTTATCCAGACCCTGTAATCGCCCGGCACCGGACACCTGAACCTGCACGCGGTTGTTTGCATTGTGCACCGGATGACCCGCTTCGTCTTCCACCGTAATTTCCACGAAAATAAGATCTGTGCCGCTCGCCTGTAGCTGCTCCCGATCCGCCTGCAGACGAATCTTCTTCGCATCCGTAAAGGATCGTTGTACATCCGTCGCAATCACAACACCGTTCTCATCATACGCGATTGCCTTCAGCTCACCCTCTTCATAAGGGACTTTCCACCAACCGGATAGCTGTGTTCCATGAGCGTGGTCGATATCGTAGGTGCCAATTGTCGCCCCGTTGAGTTGCAGCTCAATCTTCGGCGCGTTGCTGCACACGCGTACATCAATGATCTGACCCGGGTTGAAATCCCAATAAGGGAACAGGTGAACCATCGGACTTTTCTTATAATCGGTCCATGCTGCTTGGTAGATATAATAAGCGTCTTTCGGGAACGTTGCCGTGTCCAACTGTCCAAAATACGAATTCTTCGTATGATACGGTGTCGGTTCACCAATATAGTCGAATCCGGTCCACAGGAATTGGCCCAATGAATACGGACGATCCCGCTCAGCCAGAATGCAATATTCAGCCGACTTCGCGCCCCAGCTTGTCGTGCTGTTCCCAAGCGCCGAGCACTGCTCGTCATCATCGGCCAGAATCGGCTGTTCAAACGGGAAGTGATAGATGCCACGGCTCTGCACCACTGATGAGGTCTCACTGCCATAGATAATCCAGTCTGGATGTTCTGCATGGTGTTGGTCGTAGTATTTTTCCGCGTAGTTGTAGCCTGCCAGCTTCACGATATCCGCACATTTCTGTGCATTTTCCCATGGCATGTAGTTCGAACCGATGGTCACGCCCGCATTGCCTTTTGGATCGTATTCCAGCACATAATCCATCAGCATCCGAGTCACTTCCTGTCCGCGCTCATCCGCATGGGTATCATAGATTTCGTTCCCGATACTCCACATGATCAGACTGACATGATTACGGTCACGTTTCACCCAGCTCTTCACATCCGTATGCGCCCACTCCGGGAAGAATCTCGCATAGTCATATGGCGTTTTCGCCCGCTCCCACATGTCGAAGGCTTCGGACACAATCAGCATACCCATCTCATCCGCGAGTTCCATAAACTCTTTGGCCGGCATATTATGTGCGGTCCGGATGGCGTTAACACCCATTTCTTTGAGCAAAACGAATCTTCTACGCAGTGCCGTCAGGTTAAACGCCGCTCCCAATGCCCCGAGATCATGGTGTTCACACACGCCGTTCATCTTCGTATGGACCCCATTCAGATAGAATCCTTCACTCGGATCCAGCTTAACGTCCTTGAATCCGATACGCTGGGACACAGTCTCAATAATCTCTTCGCTCTGATCTTCCGAGATCAGTTTCAGCTCCGTGACCAGCTCATACAGATGTGGGGCATCCGGGCTCCACAGGTTAGGATTCAAAACAATAATCTGTTGGCTATCTGTCGATACAACCGCGTTCGAACCCACCGAAGCCGTAACATTCGCTTGGCTGGATGCCACCACTTGACCTTCAAACCGGATCGTATGCACCAGCTCTGCCTGCTGTTTCTGTTCCAGGTTCAGTTCCGTATCCACTTCCACTTTCCAGCCATCCGGCTGCTTCTGAATCGATACATACGTTCCATCCGTCACAATATGGTTGCGGTCCCGTGTCTTCAGCCACACGTTGCGATAGATTCCAGCCCCGGAATACCATCTGCTGTTCGGGCTCTGGTGCACCACTTTGACCACAATCTCATTGTCACCTTCCACCAGTGCATTCGTGATCTCATGTTCAAACGCGGAATATCCATACTTCCACTCCCCAACCAGCTGCCCATTCACATACACGGACGAATCCATGTATACGCCATCAAAACAGAGCAGTAGCTGCTGCTCATCCTTCGAGTAATGAAACGTTTTGCGATACCATCCAATGCTATCCTCGTACAGTTCGAGCGTATTATATATCAGCCAATCATGGGGAAGCTCCACAGGTTCATACACCAGACCTGCAGGTTCCGTAACGTCCAGCTTACTTTTCGCAAATTGCCATCCCTCATTAAAAAGTCGCTTCTGATTCATCGTAGATTCTCACTTTCTTGAAGTAAATTATGATTGCGGTTACAACAATAACTATCGTTTTTTACGAAAACCTTTTCGGTAATGCTAAGTATGACTATAACACATAACTCGATTATATCATCAGTCTCTTTCCTGTAGCTCCATTTCACAAGATTTTTTAGCCAGATTGATGAACGTTTTATTCCCCTCCGAGCATGGTAACTTTCGATGACCCCATACCAAAAAGGCAACCCGTCATACGGGTCACCTTCTCTGTTCTATATTTAACCTTTATCACGCTACGCTTCTCTCCACACTCCTACCTATAGCACTCAACCTCTATCCCTTGTAAAAAGGGTTCCACCCTATGCCTTTGCCCGATGGCATCGCGCCAGGCACACCGTCCGCTTCAAGCAGCGGACGGACAACTAACTTCACGGGCCACGCCTCGCTCTCAAATACCGCATGAGCGAGTTCGGCCCGGTCATCCTCAAGAAGCTGCACTTGCGTCAGCGCTTCCTTCCAAGCCTGCTCCGTGATCTCCCAGAACTTCGTTTCCGGGATGTGATACACCTCGCTAAGGGCCTCCATGATCGGAGCCAGATTCACCTGCGTCCCCAAAGACTGCACATAAAAGATCAGCTTCTGAATCGTCTCGTTGTACAGGCTGTTCGAGTAGCCCGGACGAATATGATAAGCAGGGTCTGCAATGCCATGCTGATCCAGATAAGGCTGATGCAAACGCACGGAATCATGATCGCGAAACAAGAGCCCCTTTACCTGATTATCCTGTAACACCAGACAGCAGTTCTGACCATGAATTTCAGGCACAACGCCCACTTTGAACAGACGCATCACGATATCATAGAATGTCGTAGCTGTACTCCTATAGAATTCCACCACGTCTGCACTGCTCAGATTATCCCCCAGAATCTCGGTTAATAGATGATGTCCATCCAGATTCACACCGAGTGCTGCCATGGGAATGACTTTGTAGGATTCATCCAACAACTCAGAGGGATACACACGAATCTGTGCAGCCAGATGGCGGGGATGATCGTCGAACAGTCCCATGGATTCTGGCATGAAGCCCCACCAGTTCTGCTCTTCGCACATGTACACCTTGTCCTTCAATGTCTCGTCACAAGCCACGGCTTGTCGTAACATCCGTTCTCCCGCAAGACCATTCAGCAGCTTGACCACCGGAAGATAACGAGCAGCCCCTAGCGACAGCACACTAACGGGTAACTTGAGCATTAGAGTGGATTCGGTTAATGGGGCCATCGAGCGCAGAGAGGATGTGGCCTGTACGTAGCCTACTTCTACATCCAATACGACAATGCTACCTGCTTCGATCTCTTCATTGAAACGGGGCAGAATCACATGCTGTAATTGCCACGGATGAACAGGCATCGGCAGATATTCGTAGAGCGTGATCCCTTTTCGGGCAAACTCAGCTTCCACCATCCCGCGCTGAACTTCGTCTAACACGTCCATAATGGATAGTCCATCTTCGCAACCTTGCTGCACGGCATCCAGTCGTATGGCTACCCAGCGTAGTGAAATCGCCTTCCCGAATTCCGCTGCATACTGTGTTACATCTTCTGCGTTGAATCCCACCTTGGCTTTGGACGATGGATGAAATGGACGATCTCGCAATGCTGCAACACGTTCACCTTTGATAAACCACTCATAAGCAGATGCCGGGACGTTGGCGGACAGATACTGGACTTGTTCCCAGCCCAGAGCATACTGCTCCACAGCAATCTCCAGACTAGACAGGAATTCTGCCACTCCGGGTTGTGCATAGGCTTCATCCGACAAAGCCTTTTGTAACACCGCACGTGAAACCTCTGCCGGAGAATCAAGAAGAACCCAGCTTCCATCTGCCTTCTCCTCGTAGATCGGTGAACCCTGAACCCACTGAATCCCCTGTCTTACTCCTGCTTCAACCAGACACAGTACGGCTTGCGTATGCAATTTATAATGAGAAGCACCCTTCTCATTATGCTCTTCGCCCTCATATTCCTTATACATTCGCCGGAATGGTGCAGGTGCCGTGGCAAACTCAATGAATGCATGACTCTCCAGTGGAAGCAATTGCTCCGACAAGAATGAATTCATCAGATCCGCCATAATCCGGCGTTCAGCGGCTTGCAGACTGGAACGCTTCATCAATGTTGACATGATCATTGTCCTCCGTTAGATAATGGAATGCCGGGTGCGGATGCCCCAGAAAATCGTGATGCGAGATGGTCCAGCAATAAGCTCCAGACTTTTCAAACAAAACAATGTCTCCCACGCGCAGTAGTGCTACCTCCGCATCAGAATGCATACGATCCTTGGGTGTGCATAACTCCCCAACGATATGGACGCGATGATCCCTTACCTCTGGCCTGGCAAATGAATGCTTCCAACGCTCCGTCGCCATAATCTGAAACGGGTGGTTATGTCCCCATGAAGCAGGCAGACGATGATGATGTGTACCTCCCCTTAACACGGCAAAATGCTGACCATGAGAAGTTTTGATATCCGTAACCTCTGCTGCGTAATATCCGTGGTCTGCGACCAACAGTCGGCCTGATTCGAAATACAATTCGCCTCCACGTGAAGCAAGGCGTTCTCTGGCTTCACTTTGCTCCAGCAGGGAAGTGAATAACGGCCAGTTGAATCCGGGACTGCCATCATAGGTGACACCAAACCCGCCTCCTGCATTCACCACTTCGACAGGTAGATCGTACTCGTGTTGCCACTGCTCTACCTTTTGCAAATACAATTCGATCATCTCGGCATGCAGCCTGGCATCCATATTGTTGGACAAAGAGTGGAAGTGGAACCCGATCAACCGAACAATACCCGCGCCTTCCACACGAATAAGCTCGATCGCTTCTTCCACCGACTCTTCATCGATGCCAAAAGGACTTGGCCCCCCCCATGACAATCTTCGTCCGAGGTAACGTACTACTTCGCAGATTGATTCGGAGCAGAATGCGAACCTCCTGCACCTGCTGCTTCTCTCGCTCCTTCGCAATCGCAATGATGCGTCGCAGCTCCAGCAGACTTTCCACATGGATATAACTCACGCCTTGCTCGATCGCCAGCCGCAGCTCGCTCTCCTTTTTCCCGGACCGCCGAACAGAATCGGAACCTCCCGACTTACAGTCCTAACCTTGAGCAGCTTCTCCAATAGAAGCCACTTCAAAGCCCTTCACAAATGGAAGCAACGCCTCAATGATTCGCGGATCAGGATTCGCCTTGATCGCATAGAACAACTGTGTGTTTCCGGGCATGCTGCCCAACATCTGACGTACCTGTTCCTGCATGCCAGCCAGATCATAGACATACGCACATACCGGTTCTTCCATTCCGCGTTGCAGTTCATCTATCGCATGCCATACACTCGATTTCATAGTTGCCCACCCGCATTCCTGTAGTCATTCCGTTTTTGGACGTACGCCCGAAACGCCGTATTCCGATCATCACCCAGCACGTAGATATGTACTCCCCGCTCAGCCCAGAGCGTCATGTCTTCCACACCTCTGGTGACGGATGCATAAGGTACTCCGCACTGCTTCGCAGTAGTGTACAATTCATCCAGCGCCTGTCTCACATCCAGGTGCTCCGTCTGCCATGGCACGCCGAGGGACTGCGACAGATCCGCCGCCCCTTCCAATACAAAGCTCACCTGAGGGTGAGACAGAATCTGTGCACTTTGCCGAACGCCCTCCACACTTTCAATCATGGGCACAATCATCACCTGTTGGTTAGCTTCCTCGATGTATCCAGTGAGCGGATATTTCCCGAATAAACCAGGACGGCCACTGTTCAGACTCCGCATTCCAACTGGATGATAGTAGGCGTGATGGACCGCTTCCTCCACCTGCTCCAGTCGCTCGACATGCGGAATGACGATGCCTTGTGCCCCACAATCCAGCACTTTAAGAATCTCCACTCGCTCCACTTTCGAAATGCGAACCAACGGGGTCAACCCCACCAGTTCTGCCGCCCTAATCAATTCCTCTACCGACTCCATGGATGTTGCCGCATGTTCCAGATCAATAATGACAAAATCATATTCCGCATGTCCGATCATCTCAATGATGACCGGGTGTGGTATGGATACAAAAAGACCATAGACAGGCTGTTTACGTGCAATCTTTTCCTTCAGCGTATTGATTCTCATTCGACGCTTCCCTTTAATTCAGTCATTCCCTGTAATTCCAGGGCATCCTTGGATACCTTAAGCGGATTGAGCGCCTTACGAAAATACAACTCCCCATCCCCATACAGACGGCGTTTGGTCATCTCTTCAATCAATGCATCCTCGGCAAAAAGGTCAAATGCCACGAACCGCTCTGCGTATTCCGGGTGCTCTCGCTGATAATCCACAATTACACTTGCGCACAGCTGCCAGAATGACTGCTCTGACAATCCAAACTTCTCAAAGGCCAACGCAATATCTGTCATACAGATAAAAAAGAACGCATCATACGTATAGTCGCGAACTTCCGACACATCTCCCGCATAGATGAAGGAATACCGATTGAACTTGCGATGAGTTTCCGGCTCGGGGTTCAGCTTCGGTGCCCGTTCCGGGTGTAACAGTTGATCCGGTACATAGCGAACACCATCATGCAGATCCTTGATTAACATTCGTTTCGGCAGGTCATCTTCCAGTACCAAAATGATATTCTGAGCATGAGATTCCAGCGCAATCCCGTGTGCGTAGAGCAGATGGATAATTGGCAGTGTAACCGTGCGAACAAGGGCCTCGCTCCACTTTGCCACACCATATCGTTCCACAGCATCCTGGATAAATGGAACACCATCCGGCTGCACCAACATCAATGCATTCAGCGGCCACGCCGTCTCGCCTTGCTTCAGATGAACCGATACATTCTCTCGCCAGATCGCACCAAGTGTGCCGTAGGCCCGTCCATACTGCGTTGCAGGCAACTGCTCATAACGGAATGACAGTCCCATGATTTCTTTCAAAAGGCCAAACTGCGCCTGCTGCAACAGCTCATCTTCACGAACGAGTTTATCCAGCCAGTCACTGATCAGCGGTGCGTTCTGGGTCGTATGCTGTGCCAATATACGTGTGCTCGATGTGTTGGTAATGCTGAGGGCCAGCTTGATGTACGGGGCTTCCGAATTCACCCGGTTCGATAGTGAACGGATGGACTGCTGCGCACGATAAGGTGATGAGGAAGGCCCGAGATACACAATATCTCCATCCATCAATTGACGCGTATATACCGATTCCAACTGATGCTCCCACTGCCATGGATGAACCGGAATGAACACATATCCATCTCTCGCGTCAGAACCTGTCTGCCCATCACCCTCCAGAACCTCTTGAAATTGCCGCATGTCCTCCAAGGTGAGATGCTGCGCTTACCAATTCTTCAGAACTGTAGCCCGCGGATACAGCGGTCTGAGCGAGTTCTTTTTTCACAGCCACCCAGACTAATGCAACTTCAGAGTTAAACTCAGGGCCATAGGCCAGATTGTCTTTCAGAGAAAACCCCAACCTCGACTTATAACTCGGGTGATACAGATGACCGTCGGTCATGTGACTTTCGAGCGCATCATAATGCCGATCTTCACTCGGAATGTTCAAGGGTAATATCGCCCGGCACTGGCTGTCCTTGGCCATCGTTTCAAGCAGTTCCTGGATAAATGCCGTTACATTCGCACCCTTCAATGAATTCAGCACAATTTCCTCCAAAAACAGATCCAGATCGGTGCACCGAACCCCTTCCCTTTGAATCGAACCCTTCTTCACCTTCACCCGGCCAAATGAAAACTTCCGCTCCGCTTCACACGTGTACACCACAGAATCGCTAGAGGATGTAATGCCGCTGGTTCGCCATTCACTCCCACGTACATCACTGTCCAAGATACCTTCGAACCACATCGCCTCCAATGTCTGCCGCATGATCCGTTCCTGTACACTCACGTAGACTGCTTCTGTCCTGCCACCTGCTTCAGCCCTGTATCCCACGACTCCCACGCACTTCACTCCCTATTCGTTTCATTGGATTGCTCACCGGCACATAAGCCGGAGTCTGGCTGATCCCTCTTAGACAACTCACCAGATTTTGCTTGGCCAGAAATGCATCCGTTGTCAGCAGATGTTGCACATATGCATTGCCCGTTTCTTCCAGTTCCTCCACAAGTGCATCACGTACCTGCTTCCAGAAATGCTCCTCCGGGACGTTCACATCTCGCGCCATCGCATGAATCAGAGACCCAGATGATTGACGATAAAATAGTACGATGTCCTCGCCCAGGCGTTCTCTCGCGAATAAAATAACAAATCCGACGCACCGCGATCCTGCTCACGGATAAGTTCCTCATCCACACTGACCCCTTCCAGGTCGCGAACGATAAAATCCACTGGCAACCCATCCTTCAAGGTCACAAGGGTATTCTGTAGATGCGCTTCAAAATGAATGCCTTTCTCTCCCGCCGCCCTGACAATCGGAAGCAGTGAACATGCCAGATAACGTTCCAGCCAACGTTCAGCAATGTCACGTCCACCGCCCAGCATCGTCATCAGCCTGGAGCGCATCCCGGGAAGCGGTGCCTCAACTAGACTGGATAGTACATACGTATTCGCAGGGTCAAACTCTATGGGCCGATAGGCGATCGTAAACAGGCTGGTCAACTCTTCATCATCAAAAGCACAAGTCGCTACACCCGTCTCATACGCAATATGCGTATTCGGTTCAGCACCGAAGCAGTCATGCCTGCCTGACGTATGTGGAGGCATCCAGTGTTCTGCGCATCTGCTCTGCACTGTTGGTGCGAATCATATTGGTAATCTGCATGTTCAGTGACAGCTTGATATTGCAGTTCCATGACGGAACATACACCGTCCGGACCGAAGAAGTTGGATACACGGTTGGCCCTGCACTGTCAAGCAGAATCAGTTTTTCATCTCGAATATAAGACTGTACCTCGGTCAACTGTGATATGTACGTGTATTGCCATGGATGGACGGGCAGCAGCCCATACAGTTCACTCTTTTCTTTTAAAATAGGCTCCACATGGGTCCGCAGAAGATCATGCAGATTCATTACCGCCTCGTCATCCACCCATTCCTGCACGTAGACATCCTGCCTTACGGCGATATAACAGAGCTGAAACGATGCGCGCAGCTCCGGGCTGTACTTCTGAACATCCTGATCGCTGAAGCCTTTAGAGTTCTTCGGAAATGGATGGAACGGATGACCATATAACAGTGACTGTTCCGATGTGCGATAGTCGTGGATATCGAGACCGGCTGCTTGTTCGATATACAACGTCAGGTTGCCCACACTGTTATCTACCTTTTGTGCAAAATCTCTGGCATACGCCGCCTCTAGTCGACTCGCATTCTCACTCCATGGATGTACATTCTCCACCTCAAGTGAACGTTTCATTTCCATCGCACGCTTCGGCACTCCATGTTGATTCGAACTCGCTCCCTGTGCCCCCTCTCCACTTAGCTCACATGTGATCCAGCGAACCAGGTCGCGATAATGGACCGCTTCCCCTCCAGATTCCATGCTGTGGTATTCATGCTCTCCCATGGCAGAGTAATAGGATAGTTGTCCCGTGATTGTCACCCCGCTGGCTTGAAAAGCAACAGCGTACGTCAGCGTATTTGGATTGATCCGAATATCGCTTTCTTCTCTAACGCAAGCTCACGGATGTAACAGTTCAGCAGCAGCTTGCACGAATGTTCATGAGCCTGCTGCTCCGCCTCAGACCGGAGCCTGTTTTCCATCTCGAACAATGATGCCAACCTTCTTTCGGGTTATAAGTAGGACCAGGGGAAGTGTAAGCAGTATGGCGCAGCCAAGGCCGATACAGATTTCTTTGAGCGCTCCCCATTTTGCCATCTCCATGGACGTTCCTGCCCCGGCAAGCCATTGCCAGCGCATATCGTAATACAGGGTCATGCCCATCACCGCAAACGAAGAAGCCAGTCGCTCAATCGTGGTCGATAACACCGAACCTTCATGCATGTCTTCCTCCGGCAACGCTTGTAGACCAATAGCAGATATACTCATGCCTGACAGACCAACGCCAACTCCCCGGCACGCCATGAGCATACCAATGATCCAGATCGGGGCTCCCATCGGCAGAACAGCAAACGACAGGATTGATACCGACACCAGCAACGTGCCCCATGCGATAAAATGCATGGACCGACCACGATCCAGCAAGCTGCCGCCAATCCACATGAACAGACTGGTGCAGATTGACAAGGGAATGAACAGCGCACCGGACTGGGCCGGCGACAGGTGGAAGACATCCTGGAACAATAACGGCAACGCAAAGATCACGCCAAACATGACACAATCCTGAATGGTCGAGATCAGCACGGTCAGTGGAAAGACGGCATTACGCCGCAGCAGATGGTACCTTATTAGTGGTTCCTTGCGACTGTTCTCGGTCTGGACAAAACGTATGAGTAACACCACACCAAGCGCAATCAGCAGCCAAGGTACCCATACCGCCACAACAGGACTCGCATACAACTGTACGCCCAGACTAAGGGCACCTACCGCGCAGATCAGCAGCATCACACTGATTGGATGCCATTTTTTCCTGCGGGTAGGGATATACTTCTGAATGACTCGACCGCACCCGATGAATGAGAATACAGCCAGCGGAACATTAAGCCAGAACAGCATTTCCAGCCGCCCATACTGAATGATGAAGCCACCCAGCGTAGGCCCGGCCGCTGGAGCCAACATAAGCAGCAACCCCCACGCGCCAGTAATTCGTCCCCTTACCTCTGGTCCATATACATCAAACAGCAGTACAAGTGATAACGGAATCATCAGCCCGGCGGCAACCCCATGCATGAAACGGACCAGCAACAGTACCTCAATCGAGTGATAAAATAGTGCACCTGTCACCGAGAACACGCCATAGATTGTGATGCCAAGCATATACGTCTGCTTACGGCCCAGTCGGTCCACGATCAGGGAAGCCAGCGGCATCGTTAACGTCATGGCCAGCATGTACAGGGCGATGATCCATCCGCCTGCTGTCGTAGAGATCTGATAATATTGCACAAAATAAGGCAGCAGCAGGTTAAATGCACTATTGGTCAGCACCAGCGAAAAGGCACCAAACAGAATCGCGAGTAATACGGCATGCCTCTTTATCATGGATAGCTTCAGCATGCAGCCGTTGCTAGGGCAATCGCTTCCGCTACTGATTTCTCAAAGATCGCCAGGATCGCGCCCGATTCTTGTTCCGTAATATTCAGCGGCGGCAGGAAACGAACAACAGCTGAATGACGCCCGCCCAGTTCCACGATTAATCCATTCTTGAAACATTCACGTTGAATGGACTCCGCCAGCACACCATTAGGAAGATAGTGTCCCAGACGATCCTTGCGTCCTGCCGGATCAACCACCTCAACGCCGATCATCAATCCTCTTCCACGCACATCACCAATCTCTGCATATCTCTCTTTCAATGCATTCAGTTGACTCATGAACTGTTCACTGCGCAGCTGCACGTTGTGCAGAACATTCTGCTCCCGAATATAGCGAAGTGTCGCAAGTCCCGCCGCCATGGCCAGCTGATTGCCACGGAACGTGCCAGTGTGAGCGCCAGGTCTGCCATTGATCCAGCTCTTCCCGGTAGATGACAACAGACATCGGCAGGTTGCCGCCCACCGCTTTGGAGCAGATGATTACATCGGGTACAATTCCGGCGTGTTCGAATGAAAACATGCGTCCTGTCCGTCCAATGCCGGTCTGCACTTCGTCAATAATGAGCGGAATGCTTCGCTCTGCCGTGATTCTGCGTAGCTCCCTTAGCCATTCGAGATCCGCCGGAATTGCCCCGCCTTCGCCCTGCACCGTCTCCACAATGACCCCGCATGGTGCGGCAATACCACTCTCGCAATCATCGAGTAAGTTCTCAATGTACTGGGCACTTAACCGGGCCGTCATGCCTTCACCAACACCAAAGGGGCAGCGGAATTCATAAGGAAACGGCAGAAAATGAACGTCGGGTAACAGGCTTTGCAGATGCTGTTTCTTGCTTAGGTTGCCACTCATCGACATCGTCGCTTGGGTTGAACCGTGATAACCACCTTGAAAAGCAAGAATCGACTTGCCACCTGTAGCATGTTTGACCAGCTTAATGGCAGCTTCCACTGCATCGGCCCCCGTTGGACCGCAGAACTGGATTTTGGCTTGGTCCCGCATCTCTTCCGGAAGAATGGAGAATAGTTCTTGCATATATGAAAGCTTCAGGGGCGTTGCCAAATCCAGTGTATGTAGCGGAATCTGTTGATCCAGGACATCGCGAATGGCGTTAACCACCGTGTCATGGTTATGCCCCAGCGCCAATGTTCCTGCACCAGCCAGACAGTCGTAGAATACGCGGCCTTCCGTATCGGTGATCTTCACCCCATGGGCCTTGCTAATGACAAGCGGGAAATGTCGGGGGTACGATCTTGCATTGGATTCCTTCTCATTTTGCAACTTCAGATATTCCGTCTGCACTTCTACTGACATAGCCCTTTAACGCTCCTTATAATCGATTCAGGCTGAACCTGCTGCCTGTGATTCTTGTTCTTCATTTTGCATATGACATGGTATGGGTTAAAAATGAGGATAAGTTCATCATGGTACATAATGGTTTCCTTCATCTGTACCACGTTATTCAATATTATTTACACGTTGTTATATGACTTATATTCGAATTGTTCCTGACACAGATATTCCAGATATAACCGAACCACATCACGAGTTGTTCCACCATGGGGAAAGACGTGGTGTGTCAGATCCGGTAAAGCATTTACTTCCAGAATGCCCCCTGATCACCCGAGAACGGAGTACGGATATCTCGACAACGAACATCGATTCCTGCTACATCGATCTGAAGCGTCTTCGCTGCCTCAATGATCATTCGGGCATTCTCGGGGTGAATGATTTCGGTACAATCCCTGTAGTATTCACTGATTTTTCCGGCGGCAGAGTTACGAAGATCATAGAGCTCGATTTCTCTACCAGCAGCAGGTACTTCATTCATTGTTAGCCCTTGTGCACGCAATACCTCGAAGAGACGTTCAGCCTTTACATCAACCTGGGGAAACGCTTCATACTCGCCAATGAACGTCATCTTGATTCGTTCCTGATTCAACTGCTCGATTAACGCCCGAACGGTTGAAGTTCCGTCTCCCTCGACATAGACAGGCCGATACTGGTTCACAGCCGCCACTTCATCGTTAATAATCAGGACTCTGTAATCGATTCCGATCACATATTGCTGCAACATAATGCTGCTGCCATGCACACTCGCAAGCTGAATGGCTGTCTCCAGCTCATCCTGGGTACGTACATCCAGCGTCACGCCCATGCTGCTGCTTGCATCCAGCGGTTTCACGACAATGGAGCCATGCCTTTCCAGAAAATCTGCTGCTTCGCTTCCCATCTCCGGGATCACGATAAATGTCGGTACAGGCATACCCTGTTTATGCAACAACTTGTTACATGCCTGCTTGTTCTTCGCAAGCAATCCAGCGATTAACGGCAGACGATGAGATCTGGTTTTGTTAATGATGATCTGCTCGTCCCCTACAGACAGTTTCAGAAAGTCTTCGCATCCCTCAAGAAGAGGCTCACAGGTGATGCCCATTTCTCTCGCTTTGCTTATAATGAGTCGGTTTTGCAAATTATGAATCCCTTTCGGAAACACTGAAAATCCTCCTCGATCGAATGAAAGTACTCGCTCCTATATAAGTTTCAATACTATTTTTCCACGAAATCACTGCGTGGTCAGAACCATTTTCCGATCGCTGTTATCCCCAGATTTTTTTGATTCCCTTTCCTCAAGGGAAAATCCGGGGATAAAGGCGCACGCTACGCTTCTTCAGATCTGTTCTGCCCCCTCCGTTAACGTATGAAATTTGAATTAATCTTATATTGCTTATACTTTCATCAATTTGTATTTTCTTTTAATATTGATAATGATTATCAATATCATACAAATCCTATTTTATGGCAATTCAATCTGAATTGTCAACAATAAACTTTTAAGGAAAAATAAGATTGATTTTAACAAGGTTGGAATAGGTATGGTTTTGTTACATCTAATAGCAGATACATCAAACAGGGCAAGCTCTGGACCATAACGAAACCAAGAGCTTGCCTGTTTCTGTGATCTGCTTTGCATGCAGAGAGTTGATGTGGAGGGTTGAACAATAAGGATATAGATTGAAATATCCTTCGAATCATGATGGAGATGATCGTCGAGCACGTAGTGAAATACTTAAATACTTAATGGTTTAAATTAAGACAAACGGGTCGGGCCATATCCCTCAGGATTTCCGTCAGCTTGATAGTAAGAGCAACAGGTTCTGTGCTAACAATCCGTGCCTCCAGAAGTGGATACTCTCTTGGAACTGTTGAATTGTATCGGCGGATTGCGTCCCTCAAGCCAGCTGGGTGTAACGCTGTTCTCCATTCAGCTTCCTGCCCCTTCCATGCGGGATGCATGTCGGTGTGCCAAACAGTGGATCGACTGCAATCTCACACTCCATCTGAAAGACCTTGCGGACCATCTCTTGCGTAACGATATCTTCTGGCTTCCCTTCCGCGTAGATGGACTTATTGTGAACAGCCACAATATGATGTGCATAGCGACATGCCAGATTCAGATCATGAAGCACCATCACAATCGTGCGTCCTTCCCTTTCATTCAGTTCAAACAACAGATCGAGGATATCAATCTGATGGGTCATATCCAGATAGGTTGTAGGTTCATCCAGCAGCAGCGTTTCGGTGCCCTGCGCGAGGGTCATCGCAATCCAGGCACGCTGACGTTGTCCACCGGACAGGGCATCTACAGGACGATCCGCAAGTTCAGTCAGATGCGTGGACTCCAGTGCCAGCTTGACCATGCGCTCATCCTCTCGTGACCATTGCTTCAGCCACGTTTGATGCGGATAACGTCCTTGCTTAACCAGTTGATTCACCGTCAGGCCTTCCGGAGCAGTCGGACCCTGTGGCAGGATGGACATGCGTCTTGAAATCTCCTTGGTCGGCAGCTTCGCAATCTCTTCACCATCCAGCAGCACCGAACCGGAACTGGATTTCAGCAACCGGGCCATCGTACGCAGCAGCGTAGATTTGCCGCAGCCGTTGCTGCCAATCAGGACGGTAATCTGTCCCTTGGGAATGGTCAAGTTCAAATTTTCAATAATGGGATCTGCTCCATAGGAGATCGTAAGCTCCTTGGCTTCCAGAATACTCACAGCCCTCTCCTCCTCAAAACTGATTTCGATTCTTGAATAACAAATACAGGAAAAATGGTGCGCCAACGCCTGCGGTGAATACCCCTGCGGGAACATCTAGCGGTAAAAAAGCCGTACGGGCTATCAGATCTGCGACAAATACAAGCAGAGCACCCACCAGTCCGGACACGATCAGCATACTGCCAAACATCCGACCGACCAGCTTTCGGGCAATATGTGGAGCAATCAGGCCAACAAAACCAATGGTTCCGGCCACAGCCACAGCGATTCCCGCAAGCAGTACACTGCATAACAGCAACGCAGAACGATGCCACTGTACCGTTACACCCAGTCCTGTCGCCAAGTCATCCCCGAACTCCTGTGCATTCAGGCTGCGGGCGAACCAGATCGCCAGCGGTACAACAATCACCATAACTAGCAGTATGGTTCGAACATCGATCCACGATGCTCCATACACGCTTCCTGTCAGCCAGATATAGGCTTGACCTGCCGTGTAGAACGGACTCAGGATCAGCATAAAGGTCGTTCCGGCCCCGGTAATGGCTGAGACTCCAATACCGATTAATACCAAGCGGATCGGACTAACGCCCTTTTTCCAAGCAAGTACGTAGATGCTCAATGCCGTCAGAAGCGCACCAACAACGGCAAACAGCGGCAAAAGCTTGATGCTCACCGCTCCCCCAGCAACGTAACAAACCCTACAGCCGCAACAGCTGCACCGCCAGTGATACCAATGACATCCGGTGAGGCCAGCGGATTACGGATAATGCCTTGCAGCAGCGCGCCTGACATACCGAGCGCTGCACCTACGAGCAGGGACAATAACACCCGTGGCAGTCTTAAGGTCAGCACGACGAAGTCATGCTCCCCTTCATTCAGACCCAATATCGTTCTGATCACATCAAGCGGAGAAATAAAGTCACTACCCACACTGGTACCGACTACTCCAGCCACCAGGAACAGAAAAATACATATGCCGATGACAGCCAGTGATTTTCGTTCCATTTGCACCGAGACGGTGTCTTTTTTGTTGCGGAACGTCCACATCTTCCTCATATCTTCGTCACCCCCTTGCGGGCGATGTACACGAAGAATGGTCCGCCAATCAACGCAGTCATGACACCGAGTGGAACTTCCTGCGGCATGATCACCAGTCTAGCCACCACATCTGCGGACAGCAGCAGAATGGCACCTCCGACTATAGAGTAAGGAACGAGCCAGCGGTAATCATTGCCTACCAGTGCACGCATGATATGGGGAACAACCAGACCGACAAGACCGATCGAACCGGCTACAGCAACTGAACCACCCGCCAGCAATACGGTAACAACGCCCATGAGCACCTTGACCAGAAGTACGTTCTGTCCCATGCCTTTGGCGATATCGTCACCCGTCAACAACAGATTGATCGCTCTGCCCATGAACAGAGAGACAATGGCTGCGACTGTCATGTACGGCAGAACGGGATATAACATATCCAATGTCCGCCCGCTAACTGAACCGGCCAGCCAGAACAGTACATCCTGCAATCCGGTTCCATCCAGTACGAGAATGGCTTGTGTGAACGAGGCAAACAATGCCGAGATTGCCGTCCCTGCCAGTACAATTTTGATCGGTGTCAGGCCATCCCGACCGAGGGATCCCAAGGCATACACAATCGCCGCGGCAACCGCAGCTCCGGCAAAACCAAACCACATCATGGTGGTCAGCGAGGATACGGACAATACTACAATAGCAATGACAATAAAAAAGATCGCCCCTGCATTGATCCCGAACACACTTGGTGAGGCAAGCGGGTTACGTGTTAATGCCTGCATCAGTCCACCCGCTACAGCCAAACTTGCACCAACGACAGCAGCAATAATTGTACGTGGCAGCCGCTCCGTCAGGAGCACCACATGTTCCACCGAGCTATCGTCATAGAATTGCAGCGCATCCCATGCCATCTGAAATGTGATATGCGTGCGTCCCAGAATCATACTGGCTGTGCAAGCAAGTAGAAGTAATATGAATAAACCAACCAGCCCATAGATCTTGGCGCTTGCCTTTGTAAAAAGGGGAAACATATGCTCACTCTTTCATCTGTAAAATGAAAAAGGACCTGCCTGCCCATACACTTCGTTAACGAATGTCCTGGTGCACGGCAGGTCCTGCTCCTGTTTAATTAGTTCAGGTTGAACTGCTTATATAGATCGTCCAGCATCATGTTGGCCGATGTATATCCACCTGCCATATTCCAGGCCACTTCATCAACCTGAATCAGTTGGTTGTTCTTGACTGCATCAAGATTCTTCCACAGCGGACTGCTGGTCCAATCATCGTAATTTTTCTGAATGGCATCGGTCTCGGTGCCTGAATTGAAGTTAAAGATCATGTCCGCATTCATATCCGGAATGTTCTCTTTGGAAGTCAATTCAACTCCCCAAGTATCTGCATCATGTCCTTCAGGTCTGGTGAATCCAAGCTCTTTCAGAATTTTACCTGCATAACCCATGTAGAAAATACGAACCTGATCGGCTCTGAAGTTCGTAATGGTTGCTTCAATTGGCAGACGATCGCCCATCTTCTCTTTGAAATCAGCTACACGCACATCCCAATCGGACAATAGCTTGTTCGATTGCTCAACCATATTCATCGCTTCACCCGCTATTTTCACCGTTTCTTTCCAGTCGAACAGGGTCTCCGTCACTACGGTTGGTGCGATCTGAGACAATTGTTCATAGATCTCTTCATGTCTGATCTTTGTAGCAATAATCAAATCCGGTTTCAACTTGTTGATCTCTTCCAGATTGGGCTGGGATTCCTGTCCTACTTGTGGAACTCCGTCCAGATCCGCTCTCAGATATTCATAGACTGGCTGTTGAACCCATGATTCAACCACGCCTGCCGGTTTCACACCCAGTGCAACGACTACATCATTCGCACCCTGGAACAGGGTAACAATCTTTTGTGGTGTTCCCTTTATTGTTGTTTCGCCCATGGCATGTTTGATCACTCGGGTCTGATCTTCAGTCGCACTGGCAGTGGCATCACTTTCATTATTGCTCTCATTGCTGCTTGCAGCTTGGCTGGAAGTATTCGTTGTCTCGGCACTTCCCCCCGAAGCACAACCAGCAAGTAGCGAAATCATCAGAATAAGTGCTGCATAAATGTATAGCTTTTTCTTTACTTTATACATGTAACCCGTCTCCCCTTTTTCCTCTAAATGATATTGAATCTCATTATCAATTGTATTGTAATGGAGAACAAACCATTATACAAGCATTTTATTTGGAAAAACTTCTCACGATTTAACGAACTCCTTCACTTCTTAAAACAACAATAAATACATACATATAGACCAAACCTATATAATATATACCGATATAATCCACTCATTAAAAAACCATATATGTAAATTTATTCTTAGTCACTTAACATGTAAATTCCTATTCTTGCTTTTAGCTTCATCTAATACATCTCTCTTACCGCTGGTGAATTATTATTCATTCATATGTATTCAATCAAGGATATTACTGTAAAACAATTCCTGTAATTTCTTGTTGTACTATGTTAGATTATCCATTGGAATAAAATCACATCTATAGATAGGGGATATTAACACGTGAAGAAATCATGGGTACTATCAATCATTATGAGTTTTGTTTTGCTCGGCGGAGTGTTCGCACCTGCAGGTTCTTACGCCGCTGCTGCGGATGACACAACCACTACATATTCGGAAGACGAATACTATGAAGACATTGACACGTCAGAACAAGAGCCTCTACCTTCAGCTGAAGAAGAAGATTTCCTGAACTACCTGGATCAGTTGGATCTCGCATCAGTATATGAGGAGAAAGCGTTCAATGCACTGGGAGGCGGATTTTACATTACATCTTCCAATCGCAAGTCCGTGTTCCTGAAACTGACCAACACTGCGATTCCTAACTACACCAAATATGTATCCAAGCTGAAACTGATTAAACCGCAAACTGCAGAGCTGCAAAAAATCCATGCCAGCCTGATCAAAGGTAGCTATACCCAGCTGGAAGGCTTCCAACTCGCCAAAAAAGCGGTCTCCAAAACAACGGTAAACAGCGCTGTCCTGAAACAAGCCAATGCCAAAATTGCTGCCGGCAAGAAAAATATCGAGAAGTACCAAAAAGAATTGTCTGCCTACGCCTATGATCTTGGATATGAATTTTAAAAACAATTTTGAAATTTAAGGAAAAAAAGTGTTTTCTTTTGCTGATTTACTTCGTATAATAGCACTATAATCAAAAGGCTATGCTGCCGAAAGGTACAACCTCGTGAACAATAGAGGTTGTGCCTTTTTTGCGTTTATGGCCAGATTGATCTGAATTTCATCATCTGCCAAGGAGTGATTCACATGATTCTTGAAGCTATTTACCATCGCCCGAAACTCAATTGGTCTTATGCTTATGATCGCTCGACTATGCATCTACGACTTCGGTCCAAACGCGGGGATCTGGATGCGGTAATCGCCATAACCGGGACAAATATGCCTGGGATCGGACCATTACGCATATCCCCATGCACATCTTTGCCCGAGATGAAATGTTCGATTATTGGGAAGCGGAGACTTCACCTCCCTATCGCAGATTGCGTTATGGCTTCCAACTGATTCAGGGTGAGGAATCGATCTGGATGACGGAGCGCGGATTCGAGCAGGCACTGCCTGATCATGCACTTGAGTTTTTTGATTTTCCATTTATGAATCCGGTCGACATTTTTGAACCGCCTGCCTGGGTGAAGGACGCCGTGTTTTATCAGATTTTCCCGGAACGTTATGCGAATGGTGACCCCTCCATCAGTCCCGCCAATGCTGAACCCTGGGGAGGAGAACCCACCCCGGTGAACTTCTTCGGCGGCGATCTGCAAGGTGTGCTTGATCATCTGGATCACATCAGCCAGCTGGGCATCAATGCCATTTACTTCTGTCCGCTGTTTGAGGCCACTACGAATCACAAATACAATACAGGCGATTACATGAAGATTGACCCTCATTTTGGGACCAATGAGCAGTTCAAGACCTTCGTGGATGCCTGTCATCAGCGTGGCATACGTGTCGTTCTGGATGCAGTGTTCAATCATTCCGGCAGAGAGTTCCCTCCTTTTGTCGATGTCATGAAGAATGGAGCCGCTTCCCCCTACGCAGACTGGTTCTATATCAAAGACTGGCCGCCACGTGTGGAGGATGGCATACCTACTTATGATACTTTTGCCTTTGAACCGCTTATGCCAAAGCTGAATACGGAACACCCTGACGTGAAAGCATACCTGCTGGAGGTCGGACGATTCTGGATCGAGGAGATGGACATTGACGGATGGAGGCTCGATGTGGCCAACGAGGTGGATCATCAGTTCTGGCGCGAGTTCCGTCAGACGGTAAAAGCCATCAAACCTGATGCGTATCTGCTCGGTGAGATCTGGCATGATTCGCTGATGTGGCTACAGGGAGACCAGTTCGATGCCGTGATGAATTACCCTTTTACCAATTCGGTATTGGACTATACGGTACATGGCAAGCTCGATGGACTCGGATTTGCGAATGAGATCGGCAAATTGCTCGCAGCCTATTCACAGCCTGTAACAGAAGTGGCCTTCAACCTGCTCGGGAGTCACGATACCCCCAGACTGCTGACCTTGTGTGATGGAGACGAGCGCAAGATGAAGCTTGCCGTTACGCTGCTGCTTACGTATCCAGGTGTGCCATGTATCTATTATGGAGACGAAGTCGGTCTTGACGGGGGATATGATCCAGGTTGCCGCAAGTGTATGGAATGGGATGAGACCAGGCAGAACCGTGAACTTCTGGAATTCTTCACCCATAGCATCTCCCTTCGCAAACAGCACCCAGCACTGCGTAGCACGGATCTGAAGATTGTATATGCGCAGGCCGGCGACCCTTGCCTGGCCATCGAACGATTGGATTCCCGTACGGGTGAACGCATGCTTCTTGTGCTGAATGCAGGTGATGAGCCATGCACCTTGGAACTTCCTTTGGCAGACCGTAACGTCTGGCGCAATCTGTATACATCCAACGTCGTGGAAGCTCGGCAAAACAAACTGACCCTCGAGCTGGAAGCGTACGGATTCTCCCTGCTGCAACTTGAGGTAAAACAACCAGCTGAGGCCTGATATAAATACAGCTAACAAGGGTAAACACTTCAAAAAAGGCTGTCCTCAAGGTCATATAGACGACCGGGAGCAGCCTTTCCTACATCTTATTCATTATATTCTAACGAACTCAGCACACCTTATTCGCTTCATGATCGTCCGGCTAACTACCTAACGAACCAGAGAGACGTTATTTCGTTAAATAGGGCGATTTGGGCAAGCAAAAGCCGTATTTGGGACGAAATAACGTTACTGAGATTCGTTAAGTTTTACTTTTCTTGATTATCCCCCAATACGATGTCTGAGGTTCGTTAGCGATAGCGGTTGAGGGAAACTCTTCGAGGTGGACACCTTTCCTGTTCCTGTTCCCATTCACAATTCCAGATTAGGTTAACAGTCTCTGCTCTCCCGCCTCATATGGATTGGTAACCTTGACCTCTTTCTATGCTAAGCTTAGGCGAATGGCAGCGGGGAAGTCGGTTTACGGATTTTCTTCATTCTCGAACTTACGAGTTCTCCCTGTGTAATTACGATTTTCTGCGGTATTTTATAGGAAGGCAGCTTATCCCGACAATATTCCCAGATGGATCGCCGCAGATCGGTAAGAGTGCACTCGGCAGCCAGCCGCACGGTTACCTTCACTCTCTGACCGGTGATGCCACTCTGCTCTCCCGAAACGACGGCCGCTTCAATACATTCCATCTCTTCCAGAACACCCTCGACCTCAGCAGGATATACCTTCCGTCCCCTATGTTAATAATCTCCGAACGGCGGCCCAAAATGCGAATGTACCCCTGCTCCAATACAGCTTCATCTCCGGTTCGCAGCCATCCATCCTCCGTAAAAGGTGATGGTGCATTCAGATATCCGATCATCGCTGTTGCTGTATGAATCTGCAATTCTCCTTCCACCACCCGGTACTTGACCTCTTCATCTTGAATGGAGAACAGCAGAGATCCTGGTTCTTTGGAACGGGTTGGCAGTATGCCCAATTCAGACATACCATAGGCTTGTATCGTCCTAATCTGTGGAAATCTCCGGTTCCAGGCTGCCAGAACAGATGGAGGCATCACTTCCGATCCGTATGACACCACTTCGAGACTCGACAGATCATACCCTTCATCATTTCTGCCCAGCAGCAACAGATTCATGAATGTTGGGGAGACAGGCAGTGCCTGCACACGAAACTTCTCAATCGTCCGGCACACTTCTTCAGGAGAGCGATCCGCAATGATACACAGACATCCCCCACTGGACAGGGATTGCAGCATGGTATTCACACCGCCGATATGATCAAACATCATGAATGGGATCGTTCGCAAGGGCCGAATCTGTCGTCGAAAACGATGTAACAGCCGATCTGCACGATGCACAGTCGCTTTACTCGTTCCGGTTGATCCGGATGAGAAGAGTACCAGTCCCCTACACCCTCCTGTGCCAGCGTGGATAACAACACTGGAATCTCTTCGGAGCATGCCCACGTTTGCCGAATGAACAACTTGCCTTCTTCAATGCCCAAACGCCATTTCACCTGTGCCAGCTTCATATATTCCTGTCGTTTGACTTCAACCAGGTTCCGATCCATGGGAAGCACAATGCACCCTTGTCCGAGCAAAGCAATCAATGCTGCCGCGGCATAAGGAGAATAGTCTTCTTCCAGCGTTACGAGCTGTCCAGCCAGCCCTTCTGCCGTAATCCAATCGCTCATGATCTCAACCTCTTCCAGCAGCCAACGGTAGCTGTACTCCTGATCCTTCCAGATCAGTGCAGGATGCTGTTCCTGTTCCGCGAAACGTTCGAGCAAAAATTGGGTCAACATCTGGCATCCTCCTCACGGGCAGAAGACCACTGCTGTGCAAGATAATCGACGAGTGAGCCTACAGTCTGATAGGGACTTTCCGGCATGGAAGCAGTAGCTACCTCCGACAGCGCGACTCCCATTCCCATACCCCATCGATCTTCGATTCCCTGCTCCACCACAGCAAGCAGTGACACGAGTTCCAGCGAATCCAGTTGCCCATTTCGTCCGTATAACGGAGCGTTGCCACCTTCACCAAGCGGAATCGATGTATTATGGTATGCATTTAACTCCCGGCAACTATCCAACACGATATGAAGCAGAGCCTCCCTGTGTTCTTGTCCAATCGATGGCACGGTCTGACGTTGAAAGCAATCCTCCTGAGGTATGGACTGTCGAAGTGTTTCATACCAGTGCCATTCATCCGTGACCAGCATTTTAATGACACCTGTCAGCTGTACTTTCCAGTGCTCACGCTGCTTCATCCGGCTGACCTGAAGCATATTGTAGGCCTTCTCCCATCGTGTAATGATGTCGCTGAATTCTCTCGCATATTGATCAAGAGGAGACCCGAGCCATAAGGCAGACTCCTGAAGAAGATCTCGAAAAAAATACCGGCTCCATCGCATATCAAACAGCAGACCGGATACCAGCATCTCATTGAATTGCTCCCCTTCATTCGCCTCATGCAATGCATGTAACAGTTGCAGAGACACCGCATGTCCAAAATGATAATTCCGCTCTCCTTGAGTAATCTTCCGGCCAGCCAGAAATTCTTCAATCTGTGTTTTTAACGCCTGAGTCAACATGTCTCGGTACCCGGCAGAGTCAAGCTTCACCGTTGCCCGAATATCCATGGTGCCGAACGTTCGAAGTTTTTCTTTGCGCTTCGCCTGAGCGAGTTCGGGGATGCTTTGATTTCCTTGCCAGAAATCATGAAAGGCCCTTAGTGCAACCTTCCCCTTGTACTTGGAGGGCACGGGATCATAGACGTGAACATGCTCATCTTCCAGACCGTACACGGCAATCCAATGGTCTACCAGATGCAGACGGGAGCCTTGCTTCACGTGTTTGCGAATGTACTCGGGATTCTGATAATCCTCACAATAAGGCAGATGATAACTGGTTCCAGTAGCCAAAAAAGCTCACCTTCGCCGATATGCTGCCGGATCTGCGTCTTCCCCTCCTCGAAGCTGCCCAGCTCCTGCTGACCATACATCTCCCAGATGGGCTCTGCGTAATCCAGCTTGTGAAAGTAAGGCTTCACTAATCCGTGATCTCCGCACGAAGGGAGGCAATACAAGCGACTTGCGGCCAATAATGCCAGACTTGTGATGGACCCTTGTCGATGGAGCACTTCATGAATCAGAGGGAAATTACAGGGATAATAATAGGGAATGTCCAGCACTGGATCGAATGAAGGAATGATCATTTGGGGCCTCCTCTTCCCATTTTGGCAGACATCCTGCCCCAGGATTGGATTAGGTAATGCATAGACATATCATCTGTTGCCCGAAATACCCGATTGGCAATAGCCTTGCCGTCCACATCAGTCTCGAAACGACGGAAACCACGTGTAAATCGGAAGGAGAACCCGCTATCCCGCGGGACTCGGTAACAACCTTCATATCGACCTTTACCGGAACGGACAAGCTTCATGCCCATGCCACCATAGATTGTTTCCCCGAATCTTCGTCGGGAGCTACCTCTGCATGAATGCAGACTTCTACGTGCGTAGACAATTCAGGAATGACCGTATAGATGCGCGTAGTGGACAGTTCCCCCACAGTCAGCGTAATGGATGCACTTCCAATACCGACAGGCACCAGCTCTCCACTCGAACGAACCTGGATAACATCAGGGTTACTGGAAGTATAATTTCCATGCAGCAGACTCCGAACCAATCCGCTCTCGTAGTGCATTTGTGCATTGATACACACAGTCATTCCACCCTGTAGTCCGATGACACCCCTGCCAAGCAGTTGGATTGAGGTGGGTCTACCAACGCGACCGAACATGTATAGTAACGGGAGATGAACGCGTGCTCCCCAGTCACCTTCCTGATGACAGGCACCCTGCTGTTCCAGAAATGCCAACTCCTCACCCGATGTGGCTCCGCGTTCAAGCAATTGATGAGCTACCTTTCTGACCTGGGATGGCCGAAATAGACCTTCCATATCCCCGATATCCATCCACATTCGAACGCTGGGTATGGGGATGTCCGCTGGCAAGCGATACATGTTTTCTTCCATCAGCCCGCTTTCCGATGTTTCGTCCAGCTGCACATCCACATAGAACGGCGACATCATGATCAGTTTTCCAAAAACATCCGGATGTCGCATCCCCATGTGCAATGTACAGAGTGCCGCGGCAGATGAACCCAACAGTCCGGTATCCTCCTTGTCCGGCAACGTCCGGTATCGATGATCAATGATCGGCTTGAGTTCATGAATGATAAAATGCTCATAGGCGATGCCTGAGCATCCCACACTCACGGCCTCTCTCTCCGGGGCGATGAAGTGATAGAATTCGTTGTGCGTGACTGGACGGACATGCGTAATGCCGACAATAATCAGTGATTCAATCTGCCCGGAAGAAATAAGACCGTCTGCTGCCTGATCGATATTCCATGTTTCATTGCCTGGCCCGGACGGACCAAAAGCCCGCTGCCCTGCATGAACGTACAGAACCGGATAACGCCGAGCTGTATGCTCATGGTAACCGGGCGGGAGATACACATAAATGTTGCGGATATTGCCCAGCCGTGATGCCTGAATGCCTTCCAAACATTCGATGACAGAATGGGTACTCAACGATCATCAACCGCCTCTCTTCTCCCGATTCGACTGCATAATACAAATAACCCCGCCTCAGAAGAGACGGGGTTGTCCCAAAACACACGTGCGTGTCCCGGGATACATAGCCCTTATATTGTGAATCTGCGAATAGTTTAAATCCCCGGACATGCTTTTGTAAACATAAAAATAGAAAATAAATGCTCCCAAAAAAGTTATTGACATAAGATCCAATATTTCTTACGATAGCGATGTGATCATAACTCGAGGGCCATGCTTTTAAACCAGAGCGGTTTAGGACAACCCCGGTAACTCCCGAAGGAGATGCCGGGGTTGTTGGCGTGTCAAAAGGAGGGAAGTCTCAATCCACTGCGTATCATTCCATTATATTGAAAGCGCTATTATTCATGAAACAGGTTGGTTGTTTATCTAAACTACTACATTCACGAGAAGGGTGGATTACTATGTTTCAAATGGCCAAACGCGTACTCCTCAGCACTACACTGACCCTCAGTTTACTTGCAGGGGGCGCACTTCCCTATATGCCTGCTTCCGCGATCCATGCCGATGCGGATACCGCGGTTACCAACAAGCAGAACTTCAGTACAGACGTCATCTATCAGATTTTTACGGACCGTTTCCTGGACGGCAATCCTTCCAACAATCCCACCGGAGCTGCCTACGATGCCACTTGCAGTAACCTGAAGTTATATTGCGGAGGCGACTGGCAGGGTCTGATCAACAAAATTAACGATAACTATTTCAGCGATCTGGGCGTTACGGCATTGTGGATCTCCCAGCCAGTTGAGAACATATTCGCCACGATCAACTATGGCGGTGTGATCAACACGGCGTATCACGGTTACTGGGCACGTGATTTCAAGAAGACCAATCCTTACTTCGGAACCATGGCTGATTTTCAAAATCTGATTTCCACCGCTCATGCCAAAGGCATCAAGATCGTCATTGACTTTGCACCGAACCATACGTCTCCTGCCATGGAAACCGATACGTCCTTTGCTGAGAATGGCAAGTTGTACGATAATGGTAATCTGGTTGGCGGATACACGAATGATACAAATGGCTATTTCCATCACAACGGCGGCTCCGATTTTTCCTCCCTGGAAAATGGTATCTACAAAAACCTCTATGACCTCGCAGACTTGAATCATAATAACAGTACGATTGACCAATATTTCAAGGATGCAATCAAGCTATGGCTTGATATGGGCGTGGACGGCATTCGTGTTGATGCGGTGAAACATATGCCTCTCGGCTGGCAAAAGAGCTGGATGTCCTCCATCTATGCACATAAACCTGTATTCACCTTTGGTGAATGGTTCCTGGGATCTGCTGCATCCGATGCGGATAACACGGAATTTGCCAATGAATCCGGGATGAGCCTGCTTGATTTCCGCTTTAACTCTGCCGTACGGAACGTCTTCCGGGATAACACATCCAACATGTATGCCCTCGATTCGATGATTACAGGAACGGCAGCAGATTACAATCAGGTGAATGACCAAGTTACGTTTATCGACAACCATGATATGGATCGGTTCAAAACAAGTGCCGTCAACAACCGTCGTCTGGAACAGGCGCTGGCCTTCACGCTGACTTCACGCGGTGTACCTGCCATCTATTATGGTACCGAACAGTATCTGACAGGTAACGGTGACCCGGACAATCGGGCCAAAATGCCTTCTTTCTCCAAAACAACAACGGCCTTCAACGTCATCAGCAAGCTGGCGCCTCTTCGCAAATCCAATCCGGCGATTGCCTACGGCTCCACGCAGCAACGCTGGATCAATAATGACGTGTATATCTATGAACGCAAATTTGGCAAAAGTGTAGCTGTTGTTGCGGTGAACCGTAATCTCTCCACACCAGCGAGTATCGCGAATCTGAGCACTTCACTGCCAACAGGCAACTACACCGATGTACTTGGCGGCGCATTGAACGGTAATAACATCATTTCCACCAATGGTACCGTCTCTTCATTCACGCTTGCTGCCGGGGCAACCGCGGTCTGGCAGTATACAACAAGCGAAACAACACCAACGATTGGACATGTAGGTCCGGTGATGGGCAAACCAGGTAATGTTGTTACGATTAGTGGACGTGGATTTGGCTCCACCAAAGGTACCGTATACTTCGGTACAACAGCCGTTACTGGTGCAGCCATTACATCCTGGGAAGATACACAGATCAAAGTGACGATCCCGGCTGTTGCCGCAGGCAATTATGCTGTGAAAGTAGCTGCGAATGGCGTCAACAGCAATGCCTATAACAACTTCACCATCCTTACAGGTGATCAGGTTACTGTACGATTCGTCATTAACAACGCTTCCACCACACTGGGGCAGAACATCTATCTGACAGGTAATGTGGCAGAACTAGGCAACTGGAGTACGGGTACAACAGCTATTGGACCTGCATTCAATCAGGTTATCCACGCCTACCCAACTTGGTACTATGATGTGAGCGTTCCTGCCGGAAAACAACTGGAGTTCAAATTTTTCAAGAAAAATGGGGCAACCATTACGTGGGAAGGTGGTTCCAACCACACATTTACCACACCAGCCAGCGGTACAGCGACTGTAAATGTAAACTGGCAATAGAATATTCTGTCCACAAGTTAACCCGGAGTAGTTACGCTAACGCAGCGTATGCTCCGGGTTTTGTTTTATTTTGTTTTGTTTGACTTAGCCAGAATGCTTAGGTTCTTCATAAGCTGCGAAGATTACCTCTATCCCACTCTCTACCGATGTGTACATGTGGTTCAATCCATATCATGCATACTCCCTACTACGTTTTATTGATAGGTTCGAATCGACTTCAATGTTGTGGCTGCCAGAATACCTGTGGCCAACAGCAATATGCCCACGCCTTGCAGCACAGAAGCTGCCCCACTGATCTGCCAATACGGAGACAACCGTCAATCCCAGAATAGGCGCTGTACTGGTGATTGTTCCAACGACGCCATAGACCCTTCCTTGTAGCTCGTCCGGTACGGCTGTCCTCAGCATAATCTGGGTGAGCATCGTACAGCAGGCGAACATCGCTCCTCCGCTCACGATTAACGGCAACGCCATGATTGGTGAGGATACATTCGCCAAAAGAATATAGAGTGGGCCTAAAACAATCAGACCGATAAATACCCATCTTCCTCTTCGCTTCAATCGTTTTCCCGAAGCAATCAGCAGTGCAGAGCCCATCATATATCCAAGTGGAATACAGGTCTCAATTAATCCAAACTGTACCGGATTCGCCTCCCATACCTTAACTGCCATCACTTGAACCAGCATCATGGCTGACATGAAAAACAAGATTAGCACCGGATTGAGCAATACAATGGATCGAATCAGACGATTCCGATAGATATAGCCAAACGAACTACGCCATTCCTGAGCAAATGTGGTCTGCTGATGAACGGATCGCTGCACCTCTGGAAAACGCCCCGCCATCAGCACACAGATTGCGGACAACAGAAAGGTTGCGCCTGTGGTTAATATGGCGACGAATCCACCAAATGCAGCAACAGCAACGCCTGCCGCGGCTAGTCCGCTAATCCGGGCAAGATTATCCACCATGTGAATGGTTCCAGTCGCTTGCTGAATATGTTCTCTGCCAACCATGCTTGCTACAGAGGCATGGAATGCAGGTGCCTGAAACAGACTTGAAAACATGGATAGGGAGAGCAACAGCAGCACCACCGGGAATGGCACATGCCAAACGAATAAGCTAATCGCAATGAGTACAGCCATTACACCGCGAAAGACATCCGAAGCCAGCATCAGCTTCCTGCGATCCAATCGATCTGCAACCGTGCCCGCCACCGATCCAAAGAGGAAGCTGACAGCCATATTACAGATCTGTACAGCGGCCATGCTCTTCGCACTGCCTGTGGTCTGTAATACCCACAGACTGATTGCAATTCCATTGAAACAATCTCCAAAGACCGAGATGCCGTAGCCGTATAATATCCTCCGGAAGGTAACATTACGCCAAAGTGTCTGCGGCGTCTTGGCATTTTGCAATGCAGCTTGTCCTCCTTGATATCCCATAACCTCGGGCTCACTGGACGGGTTCATGCCCATACATCACGTTCCTCCCTAATCATGATTCGAGCCCCCATATGGAACCAGGCACTTCCGCAGCAATGGCTGTCGACAAAGACAGGACATTACGGAAGTGCCTGAGTTAAGTGAATGTTACGCTATCGCTGCTAATCATGCGTCGTTAGCTTGGCTGACGAGATTGTCCTTAGTCCTATAACATTTCTTCCTAACGTCTTCGTTTACCCTTTGGAAGCTCCTGCTGTCAGACCTTGAACAAGGAATCGTTGCAGGAACACAAACAGCAGCGTAATTGGAATGGCGATCAGAACTGCACCCGCGGCGAACATTGTAAAGTTACTGTCCTGATACCGGTTGACCAGATCCCACATGCCTACTGCAAGCGTCCAGTTCTCCTTCGTCCGCAACACCAGCCGGGCGAAGATAAAGTCCATCCATGCACCGGTAAAGCTGGTCAACGCCACATAGGTCAGCATCGGCTTGGATAAGGGCAGGATGATGCTGGTGAATACCCGCAGGTGACTCGCACCATCCATGCGTGCAGCTTCATCCAGACTGCGCGGGATGGTGTCAAAGAACCCTTTGACGATAAAGCCGCCCAGTACCGCTCCTGAAGAATAGACCAGGATGAGCGCAGCATGGGTATCAAGCAATTTAACTTGCAGCAAAATGATATAGATTGCAATCATGCTCATAAAGCTTGGGAACATGCCAAGGATCAGCATGGTGGAGAGAATCGTTTTACGTCCACGGAACCGGAAACGGGATAACGCATACATCCCGAGTGTCACCATCAGCGTGGAGAAAATCATTGTGAAAAAGGCTATTTTCAATGTATTCATATACCATCTGCCATACATAAAGGACGGGTTATTGAATAGCTCGCCGTAATGGGCAAGCGTGAAAGCTTCGGGCCATAATCGCTCACTGAACAATGCCGCACCGGGTCTCAGGGAAGAAAGAAAGATCCAGAGTACCGGATAGATGGAGACAACGGCGATCATCACCAGCAACACATAACTCAGGGCCAGACGCAGCGGATTATTACGAGTCTTCATTGAATCATGTCCTCCTCCTTGAATGATTTGGAGCGGCGGAAGTTCCAGATGGAGAATGAAGCGATGATGAGGAAGATAATAATCCCTACCGCTGATGCCATGTTGAATTTGTTATTGTCGAGCGTGAGCTTGTAGAGCCAGGTGACCAGCAGGTCTGTTGCCCCTGCATACTGGTAGTCTCCCCGCAACGGATTCCCGTTGGTCAGCAGGAAAATAACATTGAAGTTGTTGAAGTTCCCGGCAAACTGCATGATGAGCACCGGGGTCGTGGCAAACAGAATGAACGGCATCGTAATGATCCTGAATTTCTGAAAAGCGGATGCACCATCCACTTCGGCAGCCTCATAAAGATCACGAGGGATGGCCGTCAATACCCCCAGAATGAGCACCATACTGACCGGAATACCAATCCACATGTTGACAACAATGACGGTGACTTTCGCCCAGAACGGATCTGTGAGCCAAGGCAATCCCTCCAGCCCAAACGCTCTCATGTACGTATTGATGGGTCCAAACTGGCCATTGAACAGATTACGCATGAGCAACAAGGAGATAATCTGCGGGATCGCATAAGGCAAAATAAAAATCGTCCGCCACAGCTTCTTGAAGCGTATGCCCCGCTGTTCAATCAACAGCGCCACAAGCACGCCGCCAAAATAGGTGGTGACTGTTGCCAAGATAGCCCAAATGACTGTCCAGGTCAGCACACCATAGAATGTCTGACTCCAGGATTTCAGCTGAATCAGATCACTGAACGTCTTGAAGCCCACCCAGTCCACGAGTTTGGCTGGCGGAATATGGTCCGGTGCCGAGTAGTTGGTAAATGCAATCGTGATCGTAAACAGAATCGGCATAACCGTGAAGAAAAGAATGCCCAGTGCCGGGATGGACAGAAACAGGTAGGGAAAGTTTTTGTCCATCATGTTCCGAAGCGAAGCCGCTGCGCCCAGGGTTTTCTTCCCTTCCTCTCTTGCGAGTCCCGTGACATACGCATCCCGGATATTCAGGATATAGATCAGGATAAACACAAAAAACACCAGCAATACGATAATGCCATCCAACAGCAAAAAGATGGAATGGTCTCCCCTTTGAAGTACGGTGGACCCATTCACTTTGACAAAACGCTGTGTATTTTCCCCAGTGTCCATATGCCCCATACGGCTTGTGACAGGCGAGGAAGCAGGTACGCAAGCCCTGCTCCCTCCAGTAACAGCAGACAAATTCCCTTAATCCACTGTCGATTGTACAGCTGTCCAAGACCTTGCAGTACGATGGAACATATAGCCGCTGTCATCCGGTGCTGTCTTTCCCTGTTCGGTCCAACGGGCACCGGGACATGCTGCTGTTGCATTCGCTCTCTCCTCCCCGCCTATTGCTGACCTGTATGAATTGAACAATAGTGTACTTACACTGACCACTCCGATGACAGAATAAGCTTCCGATCGCTGTTATCCCCAGATTTTTTCGATCCCTTTTCAAAGGGGAAAATCCGGTGATAAAGGCGAGCCATATGCTTCCGAAGTAGCTTTCTTTCAGAAAGCTTTTAGCTTCACTTCTTCAGCTTTCTTCTGTCCTCTCGTTTTTTGTGTAATTATAAAGTTCAATTATGCAGGCTTATGCATATCTTCGGATTCGTCGTTCGTCCTTATTGGACGGTTGCAAGGCTTTCCTGGATCTGTTTCACGGCATTGTCCAGTGATGCCTTCACGTCCTTGTCGGTATCCCATATATCCGTAATGGCCGACGTGATCGGTCCCCATACGCTGTCCATGGCAGGCAACGAAGGCATTGGCGTGGAGTTGTTGAACTGTTCCAGGAACGCCTTATTGATTGGGTCCTCCTGCAACTTCGGATCAGCAGCCACGTTTTTGTTCGCAGGAAGTGTACCGTTTAGATCAAAGTTCTCCATCTGAGCCTCTTCATTGGAAAGGAACGCTGCCAAGAGCTTCGACGCATTCGGATATTGCGTAAATGCATTTACATAATAGGCTTTAACGCCTGAGAAGGAGGTCATCGGTTTGCCATCGATTGCAGGAAGCGGAGCAACCCCAAAATCAATACCTGCATTGCGATAATCGGCAATGGTCCACGGGCCGTTAATGTCCATGGCGAGTTTGCCGCTGGAGAATAATCCTTTTTTGATATCATAGTTCACGTCACCCATCTTGAGCGGCAGCACTTCCGACTTCAACGTCTGCAAGAACTGTCCACCCTTCTGGGCTCCTTCGTTATTCAGACCGAGATCCGCGCTATCCATGCCGTTGTCCCCGAAAATATAACCACCCTGTGAAGCCAGGAATGCATAGTTATAGTAAAATTGCTGCAATTCCCACATCAGCGCATACTGATTGGATTTCACGTTATTGAACGTCTTGGCGAAACTGATAATCTCATCAAAGTTTTTCGGAGCTTCTGGATACAATGCTTTGTTGTAAAAAAGAGCATAGGTCTCCACGCTGTACGGATAGCCGTACAAGATATCCTTGAACGTCACCGCCTTCAGTGCATTATCGCTGGTGTTCTCCGCGGTCTCTGCTTCAAATATGTCATTGGGCAGAATAAGTCCCGCCTCTGAAGCGCTACCAATCTTATCATGCGGGAAAACAACAACATCCGCCGCCAGACCCGCCGGGCCATCCGTCGTTAGTTTGGTTACCTGATCGGTTGGAGGTAATTCCTCCATTTTGACCGTTACCCCATACTTCTCTTCGAATTTTTTGGCTCTTTGCTCAATAAAACTGCTTTGATTTTTGTCCTCCCAGATGACCAGCGTTGCTCCTTCTTCCGGTTGAAGGTTCTCGGCTGTCAGCTCAACAACCTCCTCCGGATTCTCACCTGCCGTCGTTGGAGATGGACTCCCGCCTCCTGCACCGCACGCAGCCAGTGTAAAAGCCATCATGACAGACAATGTTGCCCCTTGCCATTTTCTCATGTAGAATGTCCCCTTCCCTCTGCTTGGTCCAGCAATGTTCACGCTTTCCACCCTTTTGTACAAACGTTTGCCCAAATGAAGGAGAGGATGATCTCACCCTCCATTATGTAGGGATAAAACAGTCATTAAATAAGTAAATTCATCGATGTAAGCGCTACAATAACAATCACATCATACAATACCGAACTTTCTTTGCACAAACGTTTGCACAAGCCGTATTCATTCAATTTTAACCATTTTCTTTCTTCTACCTACAGTAATTTCCTGTTTCCTTGTTCAGACTCTTTCTTCCTTTATTTTACTTCCTGTGCATCCTTCACTCGGCAGTTAGGAATTGATTTCTCGTACCCTTTGGATTACCATAGGAGAATATTTATACGATTGTTCAGAAGGGATTTTTTACATGATTACGATCAAGGATATTGCCAAATTGGCGGGTGTTTCCCCTTCTACAGTGTCACGGGTGATTTCCAACCATCCCAGAATCAGCACCGAGACCTCTCTCAAAGTGAAGCAAATCATGAAAGAATTGAACTATCATCCCAACATCATGGCGAAGAGCCTGGTTTCCAAAACGACACATACCCTTGGCATTATGCTGCCGCGTCCTGCAGAAGAATTGTTTCAGAATTACTTTTTCGGGGAACTGCTGCGGGTATTATTACACATGCCACCCGTATGAATTATGAATTGCTGCTAACCACTGAAACTTCATCAGACAATGAACTGCACGCGATCTCCCGTCTTGTTCATGGTCGCAGAGTGGATGGCATTCTGTTGCTTGGGTCCAAACGAGACGATCCCATCATTTCATTTTTGGAAGCGGAAAAGTTTCCTTTTGTGTTAATCGGTCGCAGCGAAGCTCATCCCAATGCCCCCATGGTGGATAACGATAATGTACAGACTGCTTATGATGCGACACATCATCTGATCGCCCAAGGGCATACGCGAATCGGATTTGTCAGCGGCCCACCGGACATTACGTTATCGCATGATCGCATGCTAGGATACCAAAAAGCGCTTGCCCAAGCCGGGCTGGATGCCGATAGTGACTGGATTGTGGAAGGTGAATTTCTACAGGAAAGTGGATTCAGGGCGATGTCGCTGTTCATGTCCTTGCCGAACAGACCCACCGCAATCGTTGTCATTGATGACAACGTGGCCTTCGGGGTACTGAGAGCTCTTGCCGAGCTTCATTATCTGGTGCCTGAGGATATCAGCGTGGTCAGTTTTAACAATATTGCTTTATCGGAGCTGGCTTCACCACCCTTAAGCTCTATAGACATTGGAACCTATCAGCTGGGCTATACAGCCGTCCAGGTCTTGTTAAAAATTCTAAGCGGGGAACCACAGCCTCATAATCCGGTCATTATTCCCCATCGTCTGATCGTGCGTGAATCCTCACTCTTTTCCAAACCAAAACCACCCTCAAATTGATTCATTTCAAGCATCCGTGTAGAAATGCAAACGTTTGTCCTATACGGGATATGGCGCTGTGATCCACCGTTCTCGGAGTAACACAAAAAGAAGCCGCATATGGTTATGCGGCTTCCTGACTGTTCGCACTATTTCGGTACTCCATGCTCGACTGCGCTTGAATGGATTAATAGGAACTCCAACCTGCATCAGCTGTAACGACGGTTCCGTTCACGAAGCTGGACTCGTCCGACCCAAGGAACAAGGCCACCTTGGCGATCTCTTCACTCGTCCCAATGCGTGGGTTGATTGCCATGCCCAGCTGTTGCCGTCCTGCACCGTATGGGCTAATGCCAGTCATGGATGCGCTGATGTTGGTTGCCACGGCACCTGGGGCGATCGCATTACAACGAATGCCTTGCTCAGCATACATATACCCTGTATTTTTGGTGAAGCCCACGACCGCATGTTTGGAGGCCGTATAGGCTGCTCCTGCACGTCCGCCGTGCAATCCACCTGCCGAAGCAATGTTCACGATGACGCCTTTTTGTTTTTCCAGGAAGATCGGCAATACTTTCCGTGTTGTCCGCATCACACTGGTTGTGTTCACAGCGAACAATCTCTCCCACTTCTCATCCGTTATATCCGCTGCAGGCTCCATGCCATCCATAATGCCCGCATTGTTAATCAGAATATCTACTGTACCGTATGTGCTCACCGTCGTATCAATCAGATTCTGCACATCTTCTTCTTTGGCTACATTGGCCAGAACCACAATCGCTTCCCCGCCCTGTGCCTTAATATCATTCACAACCGCCTGTGCGGATTCCTCGTTAATATCCGATACGACTACTTTTGCACCCTCTTGGGCGTATAACGTCGCGATCGCTTTCCCCATACCTGAACCAGCACCTGTAACAACTGCCACTTTATCTTGAAGTTTCATTCCATGTATCCCCCTTCATGTATTCGTTTACAATAAGTTAACAAACAAATGTTCATTAACTCTTATCCTTAGTATAATAAGTCATAGCATTTCACATCAATCAGTAAAAGCTTGTCCCGTTGTACGTTAAACAACACTTGTCATCCCGAATGTACATTAATTAATAAAGTGAACTATAGAAATTGAACTAAACATTTACACGAAACGGAGAGGACAGAAATAACCTGAAGAAGCAAAGCGCCCGCCTAAAAGCTTTCTGGAAGAAAGCTGCATCGGAAGCGAAGCGATCGCCTTTATCCCCGGATTTACCCTTTATAAAGGATTCAAAAAATCTGGGGATAGCAGCGATCGGAAGGTTGTTCTGTCATCGAAGTGGTCAGTGTAAATATGCTTTAATTCAAATTATGTAGTGAGGAGGAAAATAGATGTCTGAAACTCCGAATTCAATGGACCGAAGAATTAGAAAATCCAAAGCTGCACTGAAGGATGCACTCATCCATCTGATGCAAAAACATCCCTTTAAGGAAATATCGATTACAGATATTGTGGAGTGTGCCGATCTGAATCGAGGTACATTTTACAGACATTATCAGTACAAGGAAGACCTGTTCAATGAGATCATCCATGATGTAATTCAGGATCTGGTGACTTCTTTTCGCAAACCCTATCAAGGGATGAAAGAGTTTGAAGTCGGTCTGATGCCCTCTTCGGCCATCACCATCTTTGAACATGTGCACCAGCACGCACAATTCTACACACTGGTTGTACAGTCCGAGGCTTCTTCCAACTTCCAACGCATGATCTGTGATGTTCTTCGCGATCTCTCCTTACAGGATCTGAACCATATCTTCCCACAGCACATTAACCCTGAGCTGCTGGCAAGTTACCAATCTCATGCGATATTCGGCATGATCATGGAGTGGATCAGACAGGATTTCAAGCACAGTCCTGCCTACATGGCCGAGGAGTTGTTTAAGATCATTCATTACAGACCTGGTCATGTTGTGTTGAACGATTGAACATTCACATCAGTATGCTCTCCTAAAGAGTGATCATTGAGATGCATTTTGAAAAAGATCGGCAACTCTATTTATGTAAATCTATTCCTGTAATTTCTGGTAATGATGTGTTAGGTTATCCAATGGAATACAAACAAAAGGAGGATGACATTACATTTGAAGAAGTCGTGGATGTTATCATTGATTACCAGTTTTGTTTTGCTTGGCGGAGCACTTCTCTCTCCATCCGCTTCTGCTGATGCAGCCAAAGTAGCAACCTCTACATATTCAGATTCAGATCAGAGTTATAGTGAAGATGATTATTTGCATGAAGAACTTATGGATGAATTAGATTTAGAATTAGATGAGGCAGAACTTACCGCAGATCAACAAGAGTTTATCGATTATGTTAATCAGATACTAGCTCTTAAAACTTATTTAGCCAAAGCCTCTACCGCTCTGGAAAGCATTCGCTCCCAAGCAGATTCACCCAATCGTAAGTCCATATATCTTAAACTTACGAATACGGTAATCCCCAATTATACAAAATTGGTATCCAAGCTAAAACAGATTAAGCCTACCAATCCGAAGCTCAAGAAAATTCATGCCACATTTGTCAAAGGAAACTATAATCAGCTCGAAGGGCTCCTGTTGTACAAGCAGGCAGTGTCCAAAACCAAAGTGAATTACACGATACTAAAGCAGGCTAATACCAGAATAGAAACCGCTATCGATCTCCTGGAGCAATCCGAACAACAGCTATACGCTTATGCAAAAAGTTTAAGTTACGATTTTTAACACCTAACCATAGAAACCCAAAAAGCGACCATTCCTCATGCTTAATGAGGAACGATCGCTTTTTCTAATTATACAAATGATAGCCATTAACAAGTGACATTGTATTTCTCTCTCTTCTGACTTACAGTCCCAACTTCTGCCCTTTCTCCAACCGCTGGATCTGTTGCTCTCCTGTATCCGCAAGTTCACGGAACTGCGAGATCGTCTCGCGCATTCTTGGCAGGGCTTCTTGCTTATACAGACTGATTGAATCGAGTGCTGACAATACATCGGTGAACGCCTGTTTCATCGTATCCACGGAGATGCTGGCTTCATACGCCTGCTTTTGAATGGCGATTCCCTGATCCTTCAGCATTTTGGATGTACCCGCGATCAGATCGTTGGTGGTCTGGTTCAACAACTCAATCTTCTGTAATACAATCTTCTGGTTATACAGAGCACTGGCTACCGTAACGGCAATTTTCAGTGCCGAGATCGTTACATTTTTCGCCCGGTCTACCCCGCGAATCAGTTCCTTGTTATTACGAATGACGACTTCAATCGCCATAATCCCCTGTTGGTTCACGACCAACATCTGCTGCAGATCCATGACCCGCTGACGGAGCGGGAACAATACTTCTTCGGTAATAAAACGGACTTTCTCGGGTCCTCATTGCGGACCTTGGCCGCTTCAATCTGGCTATCGATGGACTCATCCATAATTACGCCGAGCTGAATTTCCTTTTGCAGACGCTTGGTGAGTTCTCTTAGATTCTGTTGTTCAATCTCCAGCGTCGTATTATCGTTACGCAGGGTGGATCTGCCTTTATCCAGGGAGGTTACGATGTCAGCGATGACTGCGTCAGCCTTCTGGTATTTCAGGAAATAGGCGCGAAGCGGATTGAACAATTTTCCGAGAAATCCGGTTTTGGCAAAGTCGACCACGCTCGGGTCGAGATCCTTCAGTTGCATATGCAGCTCGGTCAAGCCTTTGGCGACCTGACCGCCCTCGTCTCCCGTTTTGGACAGATGTCCAACAGAGACTTGAAGCAAGGCGTTTTTCTCAGAAGAGGATCTCATCGTGTTCATGCCAAAGCCGTCAATGGATTGCAGAATCTCTTTGCGCTTCTCCAGGGATTCAAGGTCCAGTGTCATGATCATCTCCACGTTGGCATTAGCCACTTGTTGAAGCTCCGCGACCTCGGCGGGCACGGGTTTCACCTCTTCTTCAATCACTTTCTGAATTTCCTTCTGGCTCGGTATTTCCATTGAAAATGACATCTAAGTTCCCCCTTTAAATTTACATCTGTACGTTAAACAGGTTCCCGATCTTGTACACGACATCGTCGGTATCGGCATTGATGCTCGCCGCTTCGTTAATGCTGGAGATGCTCTCCAGCGCCTTGATGTCCGCGTTGTATCCAATCGTATAGATTGGCACTTGGTACGTCTCGACCAGATCACGGATATCCTTCAGGGTATGACCTTCGTTGGTCTCGCCATCACTCAAGACAAAGATCAACGGCTTCACATTTGGATTAGCAACCTTATAATCTTCCAGCATCTTCATTGCCACCACGATCCCGTCAAACGTCGCCGTACCGCCTCCTGCTTGCAGACTATCTACTGTTCCAACAAACATGGACTGCTGGTTCGTATCATACTTGGCAATCGGCAGATTCACAGTTACCCCGCTGGAGTAAGAGACCAAGCCAATACTGTTGTCCGTACCCAGGTACTTCTGACCTTTGCGCAGGGACTCCTTCAGTCGGTTAAGCGGTTCGCCATCCATGCTTCCGGATACATCGGTCACGAACACCGCGGCAATCGGTTTGCTGCCGTTCTTCTTCTCTTCCAGACTTTCTGCGCGGACAGCAATGTGCCACCATCCACAGTGGCCAGTTCGGATTTGTAATCCTGCAACCCATTGAAGCCAAACTCTTCTGCCGATTGTTGATACTTCGCCTGAGTGACGAATTCCGCAAACTTCTGGATAATCTCCTGTTTGTTCTGCGGCAATTGTCCCAATGCATATAGCGGACTGTCATGTCTCACGCCAAAAGGTGTAAAGACATAACCACTCTTCAGATCAGCGGTATTCACATACGTCTGGTATTCGAGTACAAAGGCATCCAGTCTGCCTGACTTGGCCGCTTCCCGCATCTGAATCGTTGTCGACGCTGTAAAAGGAACGTTCGTCTGGAATTTCTCGAATCCCTCAATCGCCTTCTCTCCCAGCGGGTTGGCGCTATCATACGTATTCAGTGCAGTCACCAGGAAGTTCAGTCCTGTGGAGCTGGCAAATGGATCGGTATATCCCATCGCGAGTTCATTGCTCTCAATGGCTTCGGTTACAGTTTTTACATTCACGGAGCCGTAGGTATCGACGAGTGCATCGTATTTGGCTTTGGAGATGACAATCCCGGAACATTCCCGACCAATCGCTTAGATACCATCTCTGTCTTCACTCCACTGGCCTCAACCATCTCGCCCCACAGTTCATTGGAAGGTGTGAATGCATCCGGTATATACTTGCCCGACTTGATATAATCAGTAGCTGTTCCGGAGGCAATGTTGCGGATTTTGACGGATACCTGTTTGCCACCAACAGTAATATTGGCTTTGTTGAACGCCTCACCCACCTCGGTTAACCAGCCGTCAACCCCGCTGCCCGACTTCTCTGGGGAAGAGAAGATTTCGACGTAATCATTCGTTGTATTCTCTACAGCAATTGCGAATTTGGAGATATCCGGCAGTGATTCTGCTACGTCAACCGGATCGAGATCAATCTGTCCTTTGACCGGCTCCGCCGTCGCTGGCGCAATGTCCGCGTACAGTTTTCCCAGTTCCTTACCTGCGTTCTCCGTGCTCACCTGTGTGGTTGACTTGCCAAAGTTCGATGTTAGTGTAATTCCTGCATAGACCAGACCGAATACGAGTACCAGCATTACAATCGATATGAAAAAAAACTTTCCCTTCTTGGCCATACGAGCAACCCCTCACTGTCTGTATAATTTGGTGTGCTTGATTAACTGATCGATCTCCTGCATACAAGGCATTTGTTCAATATCTCCGGCTTCGAAGCTGTCGAGGCGTGAAATCTCCAGCAACAACTGATCCAGCTTGAGCAAAACTTCCTCATTGGTGTGTAGTGCATTCTTCACATAAGACAAATAATCGTTGTATACCTTCGTTTTTTCCTGAAAAAGTTTCTGGGGAATGCTATGGGATTTGGATTTCATCATGTTGGCATAGTCGGCTTCATCGAACACATTCAACCGGTTCAGCACACTGCGGATGTTCAGGTATAGCAACTTCTCCACTTCCAGCGTGACCGAAGCGAATTTCTTGTAGCTCAGTTCCCCGGGATCAAACCGCTGATGAAGCACATTCAGGAGTGTTTCTTTCTTCTTTTTCATCCGGTTCAGTTGGGACAGCCCCAGCGTAATATCTTCTTCGAGGACTTTGATGCGTCTATAAAAAGATAAAGCTTCCACATAATCTTCATGTGTTTCGATATGCTTCACGGGCAGGACTACCGGCTGTCTGAATAGCAAGCTGTAGCTGCCATACAAGAGTCCCATTGCACTGCCGAACAACAGGGTAACGGATAGCGCAGTGGTGAATGCACCCTCCCCGAAATTCAGCCCGATAAAGCCGGGTGAGAATGCCAGAACATTCACGGTCACAATACCGAGGATTAACCCCAGCAATTTTATGTACTTGATCATGTTCAATCATCCGACCTCCTTTCATGTTATATATTGGTGCTTCATGTCGTAATTTTCCTGATCAACTTCTTCTTATTGTACATGATGTTAACGCTCTCAGGTGGATAACATTGGATATTCGGATACTCATACTATACGTGGTTTGGGCTTATCCCATTTCATATTTTCAGGGACAACGTGGAACTTGGCAGGAAATAATGTGGTCAATCCATACAAATCGAGTTTTACGAGACAGCAGATTGTGGATAGGAAATGTTATCAGGTAATACGTAGAAAATAGCTATGCGTGTCATTTTTTATATAAGACTTGTCTAAAAAAGAGTCATGAAATGCAGGGTTCACAAGAACCCTCACACAATATGTTAAAACTGACGAACACTACTGATGCATAAAAAAGGACGAAACGGAGATCAGATCATCCGGTTTCGCCCTCGCCCTTTATGTGTTGTTTCTTCGTTTAAGGTTGGGTGCTCTATTATAAAATGCTAACGAACTGAGGTAACGCTATTGGGTGCATTTCAGCTCATCTGAAAATGTAACGAACCTGAGACACGTTATATTCGCGTATTAGGTGTAAAAACGCGGCATATCGCCTATCTCGAATGGAATAGCGTCGCTGAGATTCGTTACATTCTCCACCACATCCATATTGCCCATATAAGACGTGTACGGTTCGTTAGAATTTAGAAAACAGCTGCCTTATTTCTTCGTCTGTAGCGAACAGGTTAACACTTCGCACTACCTGAACTTGAACAGCGAATCCATCGGGATTACAAGTTCGGGATATATAACCGATTGAATCGTTTCCTGCTCTGTATATAGATGACGAATCTGGTAACTCCCCTCCTCCAACGTGTACACGTGGACAGTTTGATTGCCGGGGTCAACAATCCAGTATTCGTTCACACCATATTTCTGATACAAGTTAAATTTCTCGTTAAAATCCTTTAGTGCAGTCGAAGGCGATAACACTTCGATAATTAAAGAAGGCGCACCGTGGCAACCACTTTTGGATATCTGGTCTTTGGAGCACACCACCGATAAATCAGGCTGTACAACTTGATCTGGTAGATCATATTGTTCATTTTCGCTAAAATACACATCGAAAGGGGCAACAGACACGAAACATTTCCGATTCTGAAAAAAAGTCCGCAAAGAGAAGTGCAGCTCACCCACAATAAACTGGTGCAATGAAGTAGGTGCTGGAGACATATTAAAGGCTTTGCCGTTAATTAATTCCCATGCCCCCTCCCAAGTTAACCAATCCTGAAAGTTATAAGTACCTTTATTATCGGGTTTTGCCACACTTCCAACCTCCTCTTCCACCTAGGACGTAATTTATTTTCATTATAACATTGTGTTTGTGCCATTTCACACCATGCCCCTAATTACGCAAAGAGGGATGACGGTTTGCTTCGCGTGGTGCGTACCTCGACAACTTTCCCGGCACAGCCATTGTCGCCCTCCGCCTGGAACATGACCTTAACGCTGTCTTTTCCTGATGTAACGGTCTCAGGAATATCATAGGTCACATAGAATACGTCGCCGATTTTGTTCATATGAATTCGCTGCTCTCCAATAAGTGTGTCATCCACGGTAATGGTGAACTGTCTGTTGTATAACGTCCCTTCCCGTTCAAACGTGGAATGATCTCCACCCCAATAGGCCACACATAGATAATTGGTTGCGGCGCGATCCACTGCCAGTTGGTAACTGAAGTAAGCCCCACTGACACCAAAAGCCTCTCGCCACATATGCAACTTCTTACGTCCATCTGTGGTTGAACCGTTATAATGCTCACCACGGCAGTTGCTATCCAGTTGATGTCCGATCTCATCCTGCTGACCGTCCGCCTGGACCCTGTCGATCGTAATATCGTTCAACTCTTTCTCCAGCGCATCACCTTCATCGTTAAACGGCCAATACACGGTATAAAATTCATGGTGCACATTATAGAACGGAATCAGCTTCACGGGTTTGCCCGTGGAAGTGACACCTTGGCTAAGTTCAAATGTTAACCTGTCTGCATCTACGACCTTGATCCACTCTCGCACATCCTCCTGCTCCGTCCAGATCACAGGTACGGGTGCGGTCTTGGGATTCAATGCTGTTTCGTCCACAATTGTGTCCTCTGGCAGTCCCTCGCTTCCCAGTGCACCGGCGAGTACAATCGGGCCGTACAGAAAGGCCACTTTGTGGGCATCATCCCGGGCAGTGTACTGGCGAAGCGACATTGGCAGGGTGATTATGATGACATCGCCCGCTGTCCATGTGCGGTCGATGGAAAGATAGCCGGGTTCCATCCGTGTATACGGATGTTCCGTATCCCCGTTAACCGTTGCCGTCATTGGCTGTTGCAGCCATGAGGGCACGCGTAATCTTAGATGAGCCGAGGCGCTGCCGCCGGTGATCGTCAGGGTTACCTTTTCCGAATAAGGAAAGTCGGTTTCAAGCTTCAGGGATATTCCCTGAGCGGTCCAGTCCAGCTGGGAAGCGATATACAGATTGACGTACAGGTTCTGTTCATCCTCATAATAGATCGCCTCGGCATATTTGCCCGGGTTCTCCATGCCTGATCCTGTGCAGCACCACCAGGCGGTATCGTGAGTACCATAGATTTTGTAGTGTCCTTGCAGCGTTGATGCAAAATACGTTTTGTTCCCCGTATCGGGGTCCTGCGTGCCGAGGATGTGATTGTAGATGGCGTTTTCATAATAGTCCATGTAGGCGCTATCGTGATTCCAGGCGAAGAGTTGTTTCGTCAAATGCATCATGTTGTGGGTACAGCAGCTCTCTCCTGTTTTGATGCCAAGACTCTCCATGCCCTTCGCTTCATAATGCTCCGAAATACTCGTCGCTCCAAATACGTAAGAACGATGATGCACCGTGGTGTCCCAGAAAAACTCTGCTGCTGTCCGATAACTCTCACGGGTAGGGTCCTGATTGTAGATTTCGGCAGCACCGATTACTTTGGGAATCTGAGTATTGGCGTGTTTGCCTTGAAGATCGTCCTGCTTGTGTTCCAAGGGTCTCAGAAGCAATTGATGGGTAAACTTATTGGCGATGTCAAGGTATAAGGCTGTCCCCGTAATCCCATACAGTTGTGCAAAAACCTCATTCATGCCCCCGTGCTCACTCTGTAGCATCGTCTGGATCTGTTCATCCGTCATGGTCATTAGACCTTCCACTGCCCAATCCGCGAACCGTGTTACCACTTCAAGTGCCTGTCCGTTGCCGGTGAGTCGATAGGCGTCAATCAGACCGCGATAGATTTTGTGCACACTATACCAGGGAACCCAGTACTCACCGATGTTAAATCCACCAATATGCTCGGCGCGGAATGCGATGCGGAACGCTTCTTCTGACAAACCGCCGATGTATCCACTTCCCGTAGTCTGCTGAATTCTCGCAAGTTCGGTGACAGCATAATCCAGTCTTTCTTTTAACGTCTCATTCCCGGTTGCCTGATATGTCACAGCCAGGGCAGACAGATAGTGTCCGAGGGAATGTCCACTGATGGTACGAGCCTCCCACCCCGCGTAGCGTTCTTTTCGTGCAGGTAGACCATGAGCTTCGAAGCACGGAGCCAGGAATCGATCCATATCCAGCGATAACAGGTAACGCTCCCCAACCTCTTGTGATGTATGGAACACACCATCCAACAACTCGACATGTTCCGGTCCCAGAAATCCTTTTTTCGTCTCAATCATGACACTCACTCCTTCACGGGATGTAATATATAAGTTGAACTAAAGATTATTTACACTGACACTACGATAACAGAATAACCTTCCAATCGCTGTTACCCCCAGATTTTTTGATTCCCTTTTCCGAAGGGGAAAATCCGGGGATAAAGGCGAAGCATATGCTTCCGATGCAGCTTTCTTGCAGAAAGCTTTTAGCTCCGCTTTTTCAGGTTTTTTCTGTCCTCTCCGTTATCATGTAAATGATTAGTTCAACTTATATAGATATAGATATCCATTCATTCTTGAGGGGTAAAATCCGTGTTCCATTCCATATGTCCTTTACTCGACAATCCACTCCATTGCTTGAATATCCCCATAGTATCAAATAAAATGTAATAACATCAGACTCATAATCCAAGAAAAGGTGGATAAATCCGTCCTATGCAAAAGCCACTGGAACATTACCTGTGCGGCAAGTTCATATCCGACGGCAACTGGAGCCATATGAGACGCAGCATGCCTGTTCACGAAATCATTTTGATGCTGGAAGGTGAGATGTACATTGCGGAGGACGATGAGAAGTACATGGTTCGTGCCAATGATCTGTTGTTTCTGCACGCCGGTCGTACCCATTACGGCTACCAGATCAGCGACACACCCGTCAGCTTCTACTGGGTTCACTATGCTGCCAAGTCCGCAGAATTCAATCGGTTCAGGACACATGCCACCATTCAGGTTCCTTCCATGGCCAATCAGTTATTCAAGCAATTGCTGCATGTGTCCTCCTTCTCTCCCGAGGAAGCCGACGCCGCTTTGCTGTTGTTGTTCAGAGAACTGGAGCGTAATATAGAGGCCGATTATCGCCCGCACAATGCGATTGTGGACCATATCTGCAAGTGGGTCGATATTCATCTGCACACAAACATCACGGTGAGTCAGATTGCGGAGAATTTTAATTTTAACAAAGACTATATCTCCAAGATGGTGAAGCGCGAGAAAGGTACCGGTCTCAAAACCTATATCCTCACAGAACGTATTCGCCGGGCGAAACAACTGCTGCTCAACACCAATGCCAGTGTAAAAGAAATTGCCGGACAGTGTGGCTTCTCCGATTACAAGCTGTTCCTGCGCATGTTCAAGCAATACGAAGGCAATACGCCAACCGAATATCGCAATCATCTGTATTCCACACAACTCAATCGCTGACGCGACTTGATCTATAGAAATGACTGAGCGAACTATAGAAAATTTGAATATATCGAATGGAAACCGTTATGGTAAAATGCAAGAAAACTCTATATCATACTTAACCCATAAGAGAAGAGGAATTAAAAGATGACAACGGCCGCCGTTACCATTCTTCCTGCCACAGAAACAGACCATCCAGAGATCGTGGATATCCTTGTTGCAAGTTATGCCGAGTATCGGGAGACATTTGAGCAAAATGAACGTTGGGAGGCCTACTTAAAAGACATTAGAGAGTCTGTGGTTAATCCGTACCTGACACAATTGTGGGTCGCCAGGATTGATGATCAGATTGTTGGTACAGTCCAATTGTTCGAAACAGCGCACAAGGCCTATCCAAATTTTGAATTGCCCATCGATTATCCATTTATTCGCCTATTGGGTGTTGATCCAAGATGGAGAGGCCACGGGATCGCCAGAGCATTGCTGCAGCAATGTGTGGAATCTGCCAAAGAGATGGGCAAAGATACGGTATATTTATATACGGGCGGTCAGATGGTTAATGCCATCCGTTTATATGAGCGTTTTGGATTCTATGAAGATAAGGAATTCAGCTCCGAGAGTAGCGGGGGTAAGGCGATTTGCTACCGCTATGACTCCTAGTTTTGGGTATTAGCTTAGCGAACCGCGATCAGCGGAATTGATCCATGAAGAGTTGCTAGCGAAAGATGCGTGTTCTACTTGAGTAACGTGAAAAAGACCATTCATGCGGATGAACGGTCTTTTTGCGATTTATATTTTATATTTTATATTTTATATTTCAAAGATGCTGATATAAAAAAACTTATCTTCGTTAGCGAACATTCTTTAGCCGCCAATCTCCACCAAAATCTTCGCATGGCTCTTGTCGCTCATCAACAGCTCAAGCCCTTCCTCTACGATGTCGTCCAATTTGATTTTCTTGGTGATGACCTGTTTCACATCGAGAGATCCTTCCGCAATCAAAGAGATGACTTCAGGGAAAATGTGACGATAGGCCAGCGTTGCTGTCAGATTCGCTTCCTTCACCAGAAGATCGAAGAAGTTCACTTGAAGCGGATTTGGAATTGCGGCGATCACAACAACTTCTCCACCTTTTTTGACAACCGAAACGGCACTGTCCATGGTTGGTTGCACTCCCGCTGCTTCATAAGCCACATCGATGCCACCCGATTGTTGCAGAATCACTTCGGTTGCATTGACTTTGGCGCTGTTCACCGGAATCGCTCCCAGCTTAACTGCCAAGTCCAAACGTTCCTCAAATACATCGACGGCATAGATCTCAGAAGCTCCGGCTGCTTTGGCAGACAGAATGGTCAATAATCCGATTGGACCAGCTCCGTACACAGCTACCTTGTTACCTACTTTCAATTTGCTGTGTCGAACCGCATGAAACGCTACTGCCGTAGGCTCGACGAGGGCACCTTCTTCAAAAGTTACGTTATCCGGGATGGGATGAACCATGTAAGCTTCAACAACAACATACTCTGCAAAACCACCATCACCATTCAGTCCAACGAATCCAAATTGAGTACATTGGTTATAACGGCCCTGGATACAGTACTCACATGTTCCACAGTGGTACAATGGCTCTACCACCACTCGCTGACCTACACTGATACCGCTTACATGACTACCCAATTCACTCACGGTTCCTGCAAATTCATGGCCCAATGTGAGCGGCGCTTTCTGTCCGGAGAGCGGATGATTCTCGCCTTCCTGAATCCCCACACCATGATGATAGGCATGCAAGTCACTGCCGCAGATCCCCGCATATTCCACTTTAATTTTGACTTGTCCTTCTTGAGCAACCGGAACCTCTCGATCTTCAACACGAACATCTTTATGAGCATACCATACTGCTGCTTTCATGAAATTCATCCCCTTTATATGATTGTCTATATATTATATCGCTGTTCATGTATTATTCATATTTATAGATACTAATGTTAACATTAGTTGTATTAATGCTAAACGGAGATGAAATCATGAATCTGGAACAGCTCGAATATGTCGTTGAAATTGCGAAGACACAATCCTTCTCCGCCGCCTCAGAGCATCTGCATGTCACACAATCGGCGATCAGCCAATCGGTTCATCGTCTGGAGAAAGAATTGGGGATCATCCTGTTCGAACGCTCGCGGCAGGGAACGCATCCTACTCCCGAAGGCAAACAATTCATTGCCAAGGCGCTGGACATTTTGCAGCGAATTGATGAATTGAAATCCCTGAACGCAGAAGCCTCCTCTCTTAGCGGAGAGCTTCATGTGGCTACTTTTCCAAGTGTCATGCCCTATCTTGTCCAGTCTGCTGCAGATATGAAGCGTGAACACCCGCTACTTAACATCTCGATTGAAGAGAAAGGGTCCATGGAAATTATCGAGGATATTCGCAATAACAAAACCCATCTGGGCTTTATCGCGATCTATGCCAAACAATTGCGGGAATTCGATGGCCTTCACTTCACTCCCATGTATTCGGGCAAGCTTGTGCTATGTACCCATCACCTGTCTGAACTTGCCAAGCACAGCCGTGTTTCACCTGATCAATTAAAAGAATACAAGCTGGCTCTCTATCGAGACGGTTTCATCGAAGACTTTATCAAGGAATTCACCTATGATCATGGATCTCTATCCATTCTGTTCAAAACAAATAATTCAGAAGCCATCAACATGGTGTTACGCAATGATATCGCTGCAACGATTGGTCACGACTTCTCCTTCCACCAACATCCACTGTGGAAAGAAGGCATCGTGAAGATGGTGGAGATCGCGGGAATTGATCAACCCAAAATGCACATTGGCTTCGTGCAGACGGAATCCAAGGAGGCTGCCGTAGCCGCAGAACGATTCGCCCGACGCTTCAGACAGGCGATAGAGCTGGATCATCTATCAAAGTGATAGGAAAAGCAAAAAGTGCTCCACGCCTCTGAAGGAAGTTCGGGTAAACACCAACTTCTCCAAGAGTGGAGCACTTTTTTGTATTACATCGTTATACTGGCTATACAACGGATCAGGTTCTTTTCTGCTACCTCTTACGTGGACTATGGGTACAACTAACTCTAACTACAAAAACTATACTCTTACTTTACGCACGGCTTCACTCATCTCGTTGGTCTGCTGCTCCAGCATGGTGGACGTCTGAGCCACCCTGTTGAACATGGCCGACTGTTCACGCATCAAGCGATAGATTTCATCCGAATGATCCGACACCCCGGCTGAGATCTCGGAGATCGTATTGACCGAAGCAGCTGCCTCCTCCGATCCTGCCGAGATCTCCTCTGCCGCAGCGGAGACTTCCTGAATGCGACGAGTCACCAGTTGGAACGCATCTACCACATGAGCGAAGGCTTGCTCCGCCTCTGCCGTAATCGTAACCCCTTGTCCGATCTCGGTTGCGGCAACCCCCATCTGTGAGCCAATCTGCTGTGATTCTTGCTGAATGCGAAGTAACAAGTCGGAGATCCGTTCCATGGATGTGCTTGAAGCCTCCGCAAGTTTGCGAACTTCATTCGCCACAACCGCAAAACCTTTGCCATGTTCTCCTGCATGTGCTGCCTCAATGGATGCATTAAGCGCAAGCAGCTTCGTCTGACTCGCAAAATCACGAACCGTGTGCAGGGCACCACCAATTTCCTGGGAGTAGTTGTTCAGTACCTGAACCATCGCTACAACTTCTCCTGAAACATTCGATATGCTCTCCATCTGTGTTCTCATCAATGTCATGTTCTGTTTGCCCGACTCTGCCGTAGCCAGTGCACTTGTGGCCGCATCAGACACAACCATCGAGGATTCGGAAATATCCGTTATGCCTTTTGCGATCTCTTCCATCGCATTCGCGCTATCGCTTGCACCCTGCTTCTGCGTATGTGCCCCTTGCCTGATCTGTTCGACAGATCGGTCAACCGTCTTGCTCATCTCAAGCATCTCTTCGGTACTGTGATTAAATTCCTTCGTTGATTCCGATAAAATATCTGTCGTTACTGCCACGCCTTCAACCATGTTACTCACAATCTTATTCAAGTTACCAGACATATGTATCATCGCTTGATATGTGGTTCCAATCTCATCTTTGCTTTTCAAACGATACGACGTCAAAATTTGGTTGGCTTCTGCAAGCTCACCCTGTGCCATTTTTTCCACACTCGCCTTAAGCGGTTGAAGTGGTCGCAATCCCCTCACGATAAACCACATGACAACGGCAATGCCTATAAGTGTAATTACAAGCAGCAATGCATAAAAGGGAATACTCGACTTCATAATATCTGACTCAATGCTTCCAATTACCGATACCGCCGTATCGATACCAATGACACCTGTGACAGCACCATTTCGATCGAGCATAGGAGCGTAAGCGGAAATATAGTCGCCATACTCCTCGTTGTTAATGATTGAAGAACTGGCGGTTTGCCCCTGCAACAGCTTCTGCACAGCATCTTCGGGAATATCCGTCACTTCATTGATCGGTGAGGCTTTATCTGCGTCCTTCATGCCGTCCACCATAATAAGTGGCGTACCTTTGTCATCTATTTTGACGAAATAGACATACATGGCACCGATGCTTACGCGAAAATCATCCAGTTCATCACGAATCTTCAAGAACGCGTCATTCTCCTTGGGGTCCTTGGCAAACTCGGCATAAGATGCGGTATCCAGCTGATTCACATAACTCTGAGCAATCTGCATATTGTAACTCGAAATGGCCTCCTGCGCAGCCAGCTTCATATTCGCCACCTGTAACAGCATACTGCCAACGGCGATAATCGTAATGACCAATGTAACGACTGCAACAATTCGTACAACCAAACGTTTTCTAAAAAAACCGACCATCCGCTCCTCTTCCTCTCCCATGAACCCAAGCCTTCTTGACTAGGCGCTACCCAAAAAACGCATGCTTGAAGCACTAAGTATGGGAAAATAGTAAACGAATATGTCGAATTAGGCAAGAAAATATTGGGTTAACATAAAAACGCTATCATGACTGTGGTAGCTTTGAATACTGAAACTGTATTTTGACTTCATTTCGGAGGATTCGTATCGGTTCCTTACAGGGAAAAAGATAGAAAAACACCTCGGCACAAGCGCCGAGATGTTTAATTGTTCCACATTTGTATACTATCCACTCATGCTAAACTGTTCGTCCATTCGTCTTCCTGAATCGAATCAGGGACCAGATCACCAGCAATGCGAGCACGGCCAGACAGATGCTAATGCTGAACCGATTGCCTGCATCAAACACAAACATCACTGCAATGACACTGAGACCCAGTACCACAACTCCGGTTATATAAGGGAATCCCCAGACTTTGAAGGTTGGTTGAACCGGATATCTCTTCCGCAGCTTCAACTGCGATGAGGCAATACAGATCCACACCAGGATGACCACAAACCCCGGAACGGCGAGCAATACACGGAACAGTTGATCCTGCGCGAACAGGCCAAGCATGGAACCTCCGAGCAATACAACCGCGCATACCAGCAAGGTATTCACGGGGCTGCCGTTGCGATTCGTCTGTGACAATGCTTTTGGTGCTTCCCCGCCTACTGCCATGGAATGCATCATCCGGGATGCACCGTAGATTCCTGAATTCGCAGCGGACAGCACTGCCGTCACCAAAATAAAGTTCATAATGTGCGCTGCTCCCGGAAGTCCCGTGGAGGCAAGCACTTGTACAAACGGACTGCTCTCCGGCCCGATTTCATTCCAGGGTATGAGACCACAGATGATGAGAATCGGCAAGGTGAAGAACAGAATAATTCGCAGCATGAAATTGGCCACGATTTTGGGCATGACCTTTTCTGCATTTTCCGTCTCCGTCAGGGTCAGACCAATCAGTTCAGATCCCCCATAAGAGAACATAACCACAAGCAGTGCCGAGAAGATCGAGGACCACCCGTTCGGGAGGAACCCGCCTGCTTGCGTATAATTTTGCAGATAAGGAGTGTTATCACTCGGAATAATGCCAAAGATCAACCCTGCACCCAGAAAGATAAAAATGATGATCATGGCAATTTTGATCCCGGCCAGCCAGAATTCAAATTCACCGAACACACCTACACTGAGCAGATTAACCAATATAATGAACGCCGCACACGCCAGACTTAGCATCCACAGCGGCACTTCTGTGAACCAATACTGCAAAAAGCTCCCGGCGGCAATCACCTCGATAACACATACCGATAACCATAGAAAGCAATACATCCATCCCATAACAAAAGAAACTCGGCTACCGAATGCTTCCTGTACGAAGTCTTTCATATTTTTGTTTTTATACACCGTGGCCATCTCTGCCATCGCAGCCATAACCACCAGCAGCAATAATCCGGCAAAAATGTACGTGACAATCACACCCGGACCCGCGAGTCCGATCGTCTCTGCACTGCCTTTGAAAATTCCTGTTCCAATGACACCACCCATAGCCATAAAACTGATGTGTCTTGGTTTAAGCTTCTTCTGAAGTGTTCCCTCTGTCTGAGCCAATTCAAATCCTCCTGATGTAAAAAACGTCTGTAATGCTGTCTTGTTTCATAGACATAATGTCCAGTATACCCTATTGTCCACCAATCAGCCCAGAAGTTCCTTATGGCCAATTCATCCCAAGCATATACGGACATAACCTATGTTTTATACCCCACAATGACATGAAGCAATCTGTGTGCAAATATGGTAAGCACCACAGCAATTATAGGACATAACACCAGAACGGCAAACAGCGGATTCATCGATCAAACCACCAATATATCATGCACGACTCCCTCCACCCTCTCATAGCATGGTCCATGTTACATTTATTGCGTTTATTCTACTCTTTTTCCAAATTATAAGATGTACGATATGTTGCAAAATAAATAAAAAACAGCATCCTGTAAAAAACAGAATCCTGGTTTCTCATGTGAATCCACTTAGATTGTTTTTGTCATAAATGCGCTGTTCGGGTCCAATGTATAGTCCGCGAAAGGTTCGCAGTATACGAATCCGAAGTCTTCGTACAACTTCCGTGCCGGGATAAATGAATCCATTGAACCCGTCTCCAGACTGATTCGCTTATAACCACGATCTGTGGCAACCTCCATAATGTGAGCCAAAATTTTTCTCGCTACGCCTTTTCTTAAGTGGGCCGAAGCCGTACGCATCGACTTCAATTCGGCATGTTCCAAATTAAGTTCCTTGATCGCCCCGCAGCCGAGCAAGTCGTCGCCTTCCCATGCACACCAGAATGTAATTTCAGGCTTCTTAAGCCCATCCAGATTCAGCGCATGAATACTCTCTGGAGGCGAATCCGCTGCCATCCCTTGTAAATGCTCTGCGATTAATGCCTTCACTTGTACTCCACTCAAATCATCCACTTTGATCTCCAAAACGTATCACTCCTGCTGAGCTTTTTATTAGTTCTATCATTGAATGTATATCGATTATTCCATATTACTACCATGTCAGGTTTTATGACAAGAGGTTGCTTATATGCACTGAATTGTTCTATTGTGATCCACCTTTAATTTCCAGTATGATGAGGCTATTGATGCCACACAAAGGAGAACCCTATGACACTAACAACGGACAACCTGTTTTATAGCACCCGATTGAAAATGACACCCCCACGCCAAGAAGATGTTCAAACCATGCTGCAATGGAACGAAGACCCGGAGTACCTTCGGAATGTGGATACTGATCTTGCCATTCCCTATTCAGAGAGACAGCTGGAAGATGAGGGCGAAACGAAGAACAAGGAAGTGTATTTCAGACTTCGCACGCATGAAGAGGATACGCTGATTGGTTTTGTCGTCATTCACAGCATTGAATGGAATAACCGATGTGGCCAGCTTGCCATTGGCATCGGACTTGCCGAACATCGCAACAAGGGATATGGCACGGAAGCGTTGAATCTAATGTTGCGATATGCGTTCCACGAGATGAACCTGGACCGGGTTGGTCTTGATGTCATCGCCTACAATGCCAAAGCCATTCGTTCCTATGAGAAGGCCGGATTTCAGTTGGAGGGTCGGGCACGCTCAGCTGTATATCGTGATGGCAAGCGTTACGACCGCTTAATGATGGGAATCCTGAGAACAGAATGGGAAACACACAATCAGATCCACACGGAGGGTGAGCAAGCATGACCAAGAATGCAGAAGTTACTGCGTTTATTGAACAGATTCAGATCCCCTGGCAAGTACAGGTCGCTGAACAATTGCGGCAAATGGTGCATGATACCATCCCAGACGTGCAGGAACGCGTGCAATACAAGAAACCTCACTTTTTGAAAAACGGAAGCTACGCTGCGGTCATCTCTCCATCCAAACAAGCCGTATCCTTCACGATCTTTCATGCAACCGGACTTGATCTACCTGATGGGATATTTGAAGGCCCGGAAGAACGCAAAACGATCAAGCTCAAGGAAAAAGATACACCCGATTATGAATGGTTGGCTGGTTTGTTAAAGCAGGCATCTGCGGAATTATAGACGGATGTATCAAGAAGGCGCATACGTACGCAATAGGAGTAGCTCAGGTGTTAATAGGCTGGCGGTAATATGGGGCCGGTCTGTATGGGTGGTAATTGTGCGGGCAGTTTGTATGAGGTGAGTTTAGGGTGTAGATGTAAGTGTAGATGTAGGTTTAGGTTTAGGTCTAGGTCTAGATTTAGGTCTAGGTGTAGGTTCACAGGTTTAGGTTCAGGTTGTGCCAAACGCTAACGAATCGTACACACCTTATTTCACAGTTTTACACGTATTTGAAATTGTAACGAATCTCAGCAGTCTTATTCCAGACAAAACCTCCGATTTGCTTCATAAAAACCTACCGATAGAAGCAATAACGTTGCTACGGTTCGTTAGAATGCAACATTGCTGCAAATTCGCCCAATAAGACGTGCCAAGTTCGTTAGACTGTGGTAAATACGACAAGTTGCCTCTGCACGCAGATAAAAAACAACCCTACGTCTCTCTGAAGACTAAATAACATAACCGCCCAACTGTATCAGATAGCCCTATCCATCCTGAGCGTGGCAAACCACGGGGCCACCCATGAAGTTCAAAGAACTTACGGGAGGCCCCTTGGTTATTATCTGTCTACGACTGTCACTCCATCGTGAACAGCCCTGCACTATTACGAATAAGATTACCGCTTATAATGGCTTATAATTATAAATTCCACCATCAAGATTGCTGGTATGATACGGCGGTCATCTGGCATGGCTCACATATGAACATGTAATACATACCCTCACCATATTCCTCAACTTCGCCCCAATCCAGTTGTGCAACGGCCTTCATTCTCGCGGAACAGCATGGACATGTTGGATATTCGGCGTCCTGAACCCATCCCGGATGACCACCAACTTGAGATAGCGATGGTTCCATCGCCCACTCACTGCCATGGAACGCATGACGCGATGCATTCGCAATCCTAAACTGCCGGCCGACATCCGGTGCAAGTTCACCATAGTCTTCCAGGTCAATCTCATCCATTCCTACAGGCATCACGTTATGTGAACTCCATAACGGTTCCCCTGCTGCATCCAGCTCCATGTAAACCACACCATAACTGCTGCATATCACGCAAGTCTGGATTTGAAGTCGCTCGGCATGCCAAGACACGTCCCGCAATGCCGGATGCTTGACATCCATATTGATTAAGGTCGTTAATGCACCACCACACCATGGACAGCAATTGGTGCTCGGAATTAGCATCGAGAGCGAATCTCCGGTTATTGCTATGTTAGTTGCTTCACTCTCTTTTACTTTATAGAGTGAATAACTTGGGGTGGTGAATAATTCTCTGCGCTGCCCGTCTTTCGTCAGCTCCCAACCCGCTTCCGTGGTGTAATGCTCGGGTGCCACGTATAATTCGCTCGCCCAGGATGGCGGAGACTGTCTCCAATGCCGGAACTGCTGCACGACAGCATCATCCCCGATATGGGCGAGCATGAGCAATATGTGGTTCCGATTCTCATCATCGGTGTTCACCTGCTGCAACAGACGGTCTCGAACTTCAGGCGAGGCACTTTTAACCAAAATCGCAGGATAATAGATCTCCTGCTCCAGCAGCTCAGGAATTTCGGCGGTCAACGATATATCATGGTAGCAAACGAGGTATATCAGAATATCTTTGCCGGTATCTTCATCACCTTACGAATCCGTTGCATCGCGTAATCCTTCATCTGAACTTGTTGTTCTGCAGACAAGGACAGATATACCTGTTCCTTGGATTGTTCATAGGGCACATAACGAATTAGTGGATCGCGAACCTGAGGTTCGTGCATGATTTTCAAAACTTCGACCGGGTCTGTGATACCTGCATACACGTTCACGTCACGTCGATTCGCTTCAATGTATCTCTGGTGCTCCTCGCGCTCCATCTCCTGCTTGCATGGCATGCAATACCCACCTGTTCTGGCAGCCGTTGCTGGCAAAATGGTATTTGCACACCCCTCCCGTATACACGGAATTCGTTCTGTCATCTTCCAACCTCCTTCAACGATTGGCAATCGTTCAACTCATGTAACCCATGTCCCTTGATATGCATGGAAAACACGCCACAATGTGACGTGCTTGTCCCCCTAATATTTCAATACTGCCTGTCTCGATGCGGATCTGTAAAATACAGATCAGTGATGTCCCAACTGGTCCTTGGTGAATTCGTAAAAGGCTAGTGCATCCTCACTGTTGGCAAAGCCTGCCTGAGCCATTTTTTCACTGCCTCCACCTTTACCCTGGTAGGCTCCAAGATTTCCTTTGAAGAAAGGTCCACAAGCCCATTCGGGCGGTTGCCCGTTCTGTGCCAGAACCACTTTGGCCTCGGAGATACTGGCAAAGAGCACAAGACCTTCATGATCTGCCGTCAGCTTGGCAGCCAGGTTCTGCATATCCTTGAGCGATTTGTCTTCAAAGACCTGAGCAATCACCAGTCCTTGCCTAGCAGCCAGAAGTTGCTCTGCATAATAAGCATCATTGGTTGTTTTCACTGCATTCAGCTCGGTTTGCAGCTGTTTTTGCTCCAGCTCCATTTTCTCAATGCGCTCCAATAATTCGTCCTTGCTGGTCTTTAATTTAACCATAATGCTATTGAGCACCTGTTGTGTGGAGGTGAATTCATTCAGCGCCCTTGTTCCACATATGAAATAAATGCGGGTACCGCCCTTCACTTTTTCGGTCTTCAACAGTTTAATGATGCCGATCTCACCTGTCGCCGACACATGGGTTCCGCCGCAGGCGTTATATTCTACACCCTCGATCTCGACGATGCGAATGTCTTCCGTCACCGTAGGTTGCTTCACCAGCGGCAATTGGGCAGCCTCTTCTGCTGTGACCCAGGACGTGTTGATCCGAGCATTGCGATAGATCTGGCGATTCACTTCTTGTTCAATGGCGGTCAATTGATCTGCTCCCAGTTCAGCCGCTGCCACATCAATCGTGTCATACTCCGTACCGAGATGGAAACTGAGCGTCATCGCTTCAGCCAGTTTCAACGTCATCGCCGACAACAAATGCTGTCCGGTGTGCTGCTGCATATGATCGAATCTTCGCTCCCAATCCAGCTCACACTGTACCTCGTTCTGTTCAGGAGCGCGTTCCAGCTTATGCCATACTTCCCCATCTTCAATGTTCACATCCAGAACAGCGATGCCGCCAATATGTCCCAGATCGCAAGGTTGTCCGCCTCCATGCGGGTAAAAAGCAGTCTCCGCCAGCGTGATATATACGCCATCTTCCTTGTCCATTTTGCTTGTAATTGTTGTATGCCATTCTCTTGTATAAGCAGAGTCATAATAGATTTTTTGAGTCATTGAATTCATCCAGATCCCTTCTCGTTCATATACACACCACTTCTGTTGCTTCCGTCTAACATACAGTACTACGCTTCATGAAAATCCTTATATCTGCTCTCAAGCTTACACTATTTTACATTATCAAGCCAATAGCACTCGATTTATTAAACATGGTTATGTATTGATGACTCAAGCGTACAGAGAACAGGACATTCGGAAGGAATTTGGAGGCTGATTAGTTGATGCGAAGGGGAGCCAAGTCCGCTTTCTCTGACTTCCCCTTTTAGTTGTAGACAACTTTTTAAAGGCTCTTTGCGGTACTAAACACCCGTCACATGTCCCTAAGACTCCTACCACATCTCTGTATATCCTATAGATAATAATGACTCAGGAGCTTCTCATTGATCTCCACACTTTCCAACTTTGAAATGATGTCGCTTAATGCATTCTCTTCTATACTTTTGATTTTTTTCATTTTCTCAATGATAGAAGTTATACTAGTGGAGTTCTCATTTTTGTTATACATTATAGCCAAATTTCTTAAAATTTTTGAATCCGATTCAATTCCAGAATATATTGTTATAAGCTCGTCGGCATCGTGCAAATAATGATGTTCTTTCAAATAATTTAATCTATTCAACATCACACGCTTATGCTCCCACATAGTATGAAAGATTCGCGTATCAATCTTTTCCCTTAATGTACTAACTTGATGACTTAAATACTCAATAATATGATCATAGATAGATAATCCAAAGATCCAACCAGAAGGAGTGCTCATGGAACGATAATGATAAGATGAATTGAGACTGAATCTAAGCTCCTTCAAAGATCTAATAATTAATGTTAGATCAAAGTGATAGTTATGATCTTCGTTATAAGATAATAAACATACATATTCTCTATTTTTAGTTTTATCACAATGGTTAAAAGCTTCTAGAAACTCTTCAAAGCCTACCTCATATTCTCCGAATATAACATCTGAATTATAGCCTGATACATAAAATTTCAATGTCTCTTTGTTATAACCGAAAATTAACATTTCATGCGGCAAGGCATATTTTTTATACGCCTTTTTATGGGCAATATAACTTTCATCCACATACAGATGAATATATTGATTTTGATCAATAGAATCACAGATAAAGCTGATGATTCCACCCATATATTTTTCCAAGAAGCGTTGATTGATCTTTTGATACGTAATGAGAGGACAACTCATAAAGAAATCATACCAAGGCAAGTTAGATGTATAAAACGAAAAGAATTTCCCTTCCGGAAAGTTCCCAGCACATATCAATTGAATATAATTACTGTAAAACCAAGCTTCAGATTGTTTATGCTGCATTACAATGGAGAGTGGATAGGCATTGCATAAGTAGCCATGTACAGAAGGTCTGATCATTGGCAGTTTTATATCACTCATAACTTTTACCTCCGTAGTATTTTTCAAAAACATAGCATCTCTGGAGCTCCTTGAATCGTTATAGAATCCCTCCACTACAGGTGCTTGCAGACAGAACATTAAATTTCTCACTATAGTTTACATCCAAGCGCTCTTTACAAGCATTCTAAGATTCTTCCGCCAGATACGGATGTGAGAAACCTGAACGCTTGCGCAGATTCCATACTCCTATAAGTATATGAATTATCACCTGTAATTTCCAGATAGAGTTTATTATAGAAGTATTGCTAACGAACCTAACACACCTTAAAAGGCAGATCATCAACGGTTCCAAGATTTAACGAACTTCAGTAACGCTATTTCGTCATAAAAGGGCTTCCAAACCTTAAAAATTCAGCAAAACCGACAAAATAGCGTCTCTGTGATTCGTTAGATCTCAGATCTCGGCCAATGGGAGCGAATAGCGTGTGTCAGATTCATGACTACAAAATAACATAGCAAAGAGGATGTCCCCGTCATATTCATGACTTATCGGACATCCTCTTCGTTGAGCAAACACTCTATAATTTTATAGTTACGAGTTTACCGACAACTTTACTTCATCGACTCGGACAGCTCTGTGAAAATAATACCCAGCGCATACGCGCCAGCATCAGGGTAACCCAGACTACGATCACCGACGGTACCCGCGCGGCCCATACGTGCCACGATATCTTCGGTTTTCTTCGCACCTTCAACGGCTGCTGCTGCCCCTTTGGCAAATGCGGTTTTGAAGTCATCCCCAGACTCCGCACTTTGCGTCCAGGAATCGGCACATGGAACGAGTGCATCGATCAAAGTCTTGTCGCCTACAACGGCACCACGTCCGAAGGAACGCTCTCCAGTAGACTGAATTCCTTGCACGGCTGCATGCATCATCTCAGCAAATTCAGCAACGTTTAACTGCTGTTTATCCCCACCGCTTTGCCAGCCGCACGGAATGCCGAACCCCAGATTGGGCCGGATGCGCCGCCGCAATATTCCATGATGACCAAGGAACATGCATCCAGGAACGTTCCGATATCTGTTTTATGTTCGTTAATGATGTGATTCCATTCGCGCTTCAACTGACGGAAGCCTTTGGCCACACTCATACCGAAATCGCCATCACCGGCATGGGAATCCAGTTCACAGAATGGTACTTCATTCTTGATGATGATCTCACCCATTTTATCGATCAGATAGACGACATTATCCAGTGAAAATTGATTGCCTTGAATTACCGCAGCGGATGGATCTGTCTCCACTTCGTAAGATACCGGAGCGTCTTCACCTACAACAGCTTCCAGCGCTTCGGAATACGCCACTTGTGCTACTGGAGGACCGGACACTTTAAATGCCGGGGTATCACTTTCCTTGAACAACAGCGTCTTCAGTTCATCATCCAGTTTCAGGATCGTAACCGATGCCCCTGCCATATCGATGCTTGTCATGTAGTTGCCTACAAACGTAGTCGCGACCTTCAGACCTGCATGTCCTGCAAGCTCACGTTGAACGGAATTATTGAGCAGGTACAGTTCTTGCAGTGGCGTGGCACCAAAACCATTCACAAGCACCGCAATCTCAGCGGATGCATCCTTATCCAGCTTCATGTCTGCCAGCAACGCTTCAATCATACGTCCTGCCAATTCATCGGCAGATACGATCTTCTCCCGGCGGATTCCAGGCTCACCATGAATCCCTACGCCGAATTCCATCTCATCTTCAGCAATTTCGAATGTAGGCGTGCCTTTGGCTGGCACGGTACAGGATGTGAATCCAAAACCAATACTGCGAACATTCTGAGCTGCTTTCTCGGCAACAGTTTTCACATCGGCCAGGCTACGGCCTTCTTCGGCTGCTGCTCCTGCAATCTTGTGAACCAGTACAGTGCCCGCAACGCCGCGGCGTCCTACCGTGTACAAGCTGTCTTGCACAGCGATGTCATCCTCCACACGCACATACTGTACGTCAATGCCGTCTTCTTCCGCCAGATGTGCTGCATTCTTGAAGTTCATCATGTCGCCGCTGTAGTTTTTGATGATCAAGAGTGTACCCTTGTTGCTTGCTGTTGCCTTGATCGCTTGGTACAGCTGGATTTGGGAAGGAGAGGCGAACACATCTCCACATACCGCTGCATCCAGCATCCCTTTACCCACATAACCAGCGTGAGCCGGTTCATGTCCGCTACCGCCACCACTGATCAGGCTGACTTTATCAGCCTGAATCTCTCTGCGTTTGATGACTTTATATTTTTTCAAAAATTCAAGCTCCGGGTGTGCAAGCGCAATCCCGTTACACATTTCCATGACAACATGTTCAGCTTGGTTAATGATTTTTTTCATTATTTTGCCTCCCGGCGTGCTGCTTTGTACTCACGGCCCATACGGTCAGCCGCTGCAATGGCTGCAGCCACTTCAGGAACGGTGATCGGGAATGGCATCGCGTGAATGGATTCTTCCGGAATACAAGCGATCTCTGCCACTTTCAACAGCTCTTCCTGACTAATCGTATCTACACCGATATCCGCCAAGCTGATGGGCAGTCCCACTTCGAGACAGAAGTCCATGACTTCATGAAGCTCTTCGGTTGGTGCATTTTCAAGGACGAGTTGTGCAATCGTACCGAAGGATACTTTTTCCCCGTGGAAGAAGTGATGTGTTCCCTCCAGAACTGTCAAACCGTTGTGGATTGCATGTGCCGCAGCCAGACCGCCACTTTCGAATCCAAGGCCAGACAACAGAATGTTGGTCTCAACGATGTTTTCCAGCGCTTGTGTCACGACGTTGCTGTCACTCGCCACTTTCGCTTTTGCTCCGTCAGTCAACAGCATTTCATAACACAGTTTTGCCAAGGCAAGTGCCGCATTCGTACCTACTGCGGATGGTGTATACCCTTCACGAGAACCCATAGGCAGACTTGCGTTTACACGGGAATAGGATTTCGCTGTTGCTCTTGCTTCGAAGTATGTAGAGAGCGCATCTCCCATACCGGATACAAGGAAACGTGTTGGTGCGTTGGCGATTACCGTTGTATCGACGAGAACCACACTTGGGCTTTGTTTGAAGTAAGCATAGTCATCGAAAGAGCCTTCCGGTGTGTACAATACAGCGGAGTGACTTGTCGGTGCGTCTGTTGCCGCAATCGTTGGGCAGATGATCAACGCTTCGCCTTCTGCTACACATTTGGCTGCATCAATGGCTTTACCGCCACCAAGACCAATCGTAGAGTCACAACCTTTTTCCTTCGCGATTGCTTGCAGACGAGCAACTTCCTCACGGGAACATTCCCCTTTAAAACCGCTTTCAACAAACGTGATATTGAATTTCTCAGCTGTTGCATCGAGCTTTGCTTTGACACGTTGTACATCATCCGGGTGAGCGATCAGCAAGGCAGATTCTCCGAAGGATTTAACAAAGTACCCCAGGTTCAACAATTCGTCTTCGCCTTGTACATATTTGGTTGGGCTGATAAATGCTTTTCTCATAATAATATATGCCTCCTAAGGATATGGAATGGTGTAGTGAATACATTAAATTTTAATCTCTTGCAATTGACCTTAATATAACGCATAGCCAGCTGGTTTACAGTGGACTTTGATAACAAATTATTATAACTTACAATCGTAATTTTTTGCTTTTTGGTGCAATCATGGTATGTTATTGTCATGAGATGGTTGAATTTTGACCTCCCGTCATACATTACCCGTCATCATTACATCTTAATATGTACAACTTGCTAACTTTTAACGGCCTAAATCATGAATTAGGTTAGATATGGAGGTTCACCAATGATCAAAGAATATCTGCATATCAATAAAATTTTGGACCTTAATAAATGGAAGCGTCTACAAGATTCTCTTGCAACAGTAACCAAGCTGGCGATCCTCACCGTTGATTATAAAGGCATTCCTGTAACCAGTCACAGCAGCTGTCAAGCCTTCTGCCAGAATGTACGCAAAGACCCCGAGCTTCTCCCCTACTGCCAAAAATGTGATTCTCGCGGGGGTCTGGAAGCTGTTCGGTTAAATGAGCCTTATGTGTATCTATGCCATTTCAATATTATCGATATCGCGATTCCGATCACGATCGATGGCAAATATATCGGCGCCGTGATGGCAGGACAGGTGAAGCTTGCCGACCCGGAAAAAGGCAGCGACCTGGAGCAGATTGTCACGTCCAAAAACGTTCCCATGCATGCAGCCAAGCTGGAGGAATTAAAAGACGATTACGCCCAGCTGCCTGTGATGACCTATGAAGAGATTGTGAAGATCTCCAACATGTTATCGCTGCTCTGTAACTACATTGTGGAAGAAGCACTCAACAAAAATCTGTTAGTTGAAATGTTCGAGAAAGCTTCGGGTAATCAGGAGTCGCTGAATCTTTCCACCATCCTGCCAGGGTACTCGATTCGTAATATCCAGTCGATCAAAAAAGAGATGACCAATGCGATTGCGGATGCTTATCTCAAGAACAGCCCAAGTGATGCGGAAAGCTCCAGCCCGGTGCTTCAGCCTGCTTTTGAATACATTCACAGTCACAAAAGCGAACAGGTTTCGCTCAAACAAATGGCCGATCTATGCCACCTGAGTCCAAGTTATTTTAGCAGGCTCTTTGCCAAGGAAACCGGTGAGAACTTCACCACCTACCTGGCTAAACTCAAAATTAAGTGGGCCAAGCAATTGCTGGAGGTCACCGACATGCCTGTCTCACAGATCAGTGATGAGCTGGGATTCAATGAATCGGGATATTTTATCAAAATATTCAAAAAGTTCGAGGAGATTACACCTGCCCTCTATCGTAAATACATCCAGAAGAACATGTAGGTGCACTTTTACTTTTTTCGTATCCAAGATAAGGTTTTAAAAAATGTCACTCTGCCATTGGATCACGCAAATAACGGCTGAATCAGGACTTACGCCGCCGATCAGCCGTTATGTATTTTGATGCTTATCTCACTTGTTTACTCAACTCTTGATCCAGCCATTCCAGTGCTGCGCGCAGCTTATCCTGGGGAAGTTTCTCATAACGATCCCCCGTAGACAATTCAAAGGCACAGCTGTTCCCACTCGTTTTGTTCAGATATGCAGTTATGCCCATGCCATGCTGCTGAGCCATTTGCACAAGAATCCGTTCAACTTCGTCAGCAGGGAGCGCAAAGTGCACATGGAACATATTCGATACCGGCACCTCTGGCAAGGTATGTATCCCATGACAGGCATTCAAGAGGGAGGCGAGTTCTTGAGCCTGTTCGTAATAACGCTCCATTTTGCCAATCCGTTCATTAAAATAATACTGTGAACTCAGAATATACGGATACAGGCCGATTAGATCGCCCCCGTGTCGACGTTTCCATACTTTCGATTCCTGCATCACATCCGCATCACCCGCCAATATCGCACCCGCAATGCCTCCAATTCCTTTGTAAAAGGAAACATACCCGCTATCAAAGAGACTGCAAATTTCCGCAGGTGTCTTCTTATAATAGGGAGTAATCTCGAACAGGCGTGCTCCGTCCAGATGCAGCTTAATCCCGCGCTCACGGCAATAGGCCGAGATCGCTTCCAGTTCTTCATACGCTGGCAATTGCCCGCCAATCTCGCGTTGTGGCAGTTCCAACAGCAGACAGGCAATGTCCTGATCAAGCGCTTGTACATCTTCCAAACGAATCAACCGATCCTTGTCCGCCAGCAAAATGGATTCAATCTGATGTAACTCTTTCAATCCGTCTTCCTCATGGATTTCCAGATGGCATAGAGGGTGATAGGCTACTCGTTTTATCCCTTTGCGATCACACCAGATCCGTAATGCAATCTGCTGCGCCATCGTTCCACTTGGGAAAAAAACTGCCGATTCCTTGCCGAGAACGTCCGCCATCTGTTGCTGAAATTCTTCGATGATGGGGCCGTTGCCGTAGTGATCACTGAAGGTCTCCCCATCGATCTGCTCCAGTACGTTCTGAAGCACTTTGACTTGGCGACTGCCATGACCACCAATAATAAAGTCTGCCTGATTAAATGCATCAGCCAATGCTAACTTCGTATCCTCCAAGATCCATCACTCCTTCTATAGTGCGTGTTCTAAAGCGAACTTCTGAACACCCTTTTATAATTCCGGTTCTGTAATGATCTGCACCAAAGCGCTTAGCGCACTAGATATATGTTCACCACGGGCATACACAAATCCTACTTCCAACCGGCAATAGGGATCTGGCAAAGACATCACCGCAATCTCGCCTCTTAATGCTGCTTTGGTAACTGAAGACCGCGGCAGTAATGATACACCGAGCCCGGCAGATACCCCATTCAGAATCGTGTCCAGTGTTCCATATTCCATAACGCTTAGTGATGAGATACCCTGATCTTTCAAAAAGGATTCTGCCTGCGTGCGATGTGTACATCCAATCTCAAAAAATAACATCGGCCTGGACAATAACGCGTGTATCTCATGCACGCCAGGTTCGGCGATCAACACCAATTCCTCGTCATACATCTTCATATAGTTCAGCTCAGGGTGATCGATTGGGCCATATACTAAAGCGCCATGCAACTCATGTTGAATGACCTTCTGATTCAGCTCATGGGTCCCACCCGTAACAAGCGAATGATGTACCTCCGGGTAGCATGAACTGTATTCAGCCAGGAGCGGCGTGAGGAAAGTGGAGACTGCTGTCTCAATGGCACCCAGACGAAGCAGGCCTGACGGCGGGTTACCCACTTGTGTGGCCTGCTCTGCTTCATATAATAATTGCAATATTCTGTCCGCATACACGAGCAGATTCTCGCCCGCCGGTGTAAGAGACATCCCCGATTGGAACGATGAAACAGCGGTACTTGCAGCTGTGTCTCCAACTGTTTGATTCGCGTGGTTACATTGGATTGTACATAATTAAGTGCGAGTGCAGCTTTACTGATACTGCCTTCGCGGGCAACCGCCTGAAATATTTTCAAATCACCTGCATCCATACCCTGATCACCTGCTCGTCGTTATATCGGCATTCTGCATCATGCGATTCATGCAAAATGCTTATCTATTATTTTCATTGATACTCACAATCATTTTTGTTCATTTTACGTGAATCTGCGCCGTCTGTACAATGAGGCTCAGTAGTAAATCGATTACATCGACAGGAGGAATATGGAACATGAAAGCTATTAATCATTCGGATCAGAGCGGCCTTGCAGGTCTTCAATATACAGAGTCAACATCTCGGGTACCAGCAACCGGGGAAGTGCGGATCGAACTCAGATCGGCTGGAATCAACCACAGGGATCTTTTCATTATGGCAGGACGTGGAAACCAGGACACCCCGCTCATTCCCGGTTCCGATGGAGCAGGTATCATCGTTGGGATTGGCGAGGGTGTAAGAGGGTTCGCAATCGGTGATGAAGTCATTATCCATCCTACACTCGGGTGGGAAGTTGCAAGTCACGTGCCCATCGTGCCCGATATTGTTGGTGGTCCTACGGATGGAACGCTGGCTCAATATATTACGTTACCTGCTGAAAATGCCCTGCCTAAACCAGCTCATCTATCCTGGGAGGAAGCAGGCGTGCTGTCGCTTTCAGCGCTGACGGCTTATCGCGCCTTATTTACTCGCGGCGTATTAAAGCAAGGTGAACATGTGCTCATTCCCGGTATTGGTGGCGGTGTAGCGACCTATGCCCTGCTCATGGCTGTCGCTGCTGGTGCCAAGGTGACTGTTACCTCCAGAAGTGAAGCCAAAAGAAATGAGGCACTGCGCTTGGGCGCTACCCATGCATTGGATAGTCATGGAGATTGGCGTTTGCAGAACGATCTGGAACCTATGGACATGATCTTGGATAGCATCGGACAAGCCATGTTCCCGAAATATTTTGATATAATTAGACCAGGTGGTCGGATCGTGATGTATGGTGCGAGCTCAGGGGATGATCTGACTGTTCCCATTCGCTCTATCTTCTTCCCGCAGGTGAGTCTGATCGGTACCTCTATGGGCAGCCGTGAGGAGTTCGTGCAGATGCTGCAATGGGTGGAGCAACATGAGATACATCCTGTGATCGATAGCGTATATCCGTTGCAAGACGTAAAGAAAGCTTTTGAACGCATGGAAAATGGCGAGCAGTTTGGTAATCTGGCTATACAGATTGAATGATGCTGGATTGTAGTCCACTCTTATTAGAACGAATTGACTGATTGGATTTGGTTGGATCGAATTGAAATGGATCGGATCGGAGAAAGCCCAATACAAGACTAGGATGTGTCTTCAAACTCAGGCAAGCTATACGATAGGGTTTCAGCATCTAAAGTGTCTTGAAGTTCAAGCTGATTGCTCCTGGCGAATGGGTCCGTTGATTTTCTTTTCTAAAGAACTCAGGACGTCTTATTTGGCCTTTAAGTCCGCTTTCTAAATTGTAAGGAACTTCAGACACGTTATTTCCCAAAAATCACAGGTTATAACGCTGCAAACGGCTGTTTATTCCAATATAGCGTGTTTCAGGTTCCTTAGATTTCCGCGAGCGCTTCCCAGCCTTGAATAAGACGTCTCAGATTTGTTAGCGTTGTTGGCATTCGTTAGTGCTCATTGGATTCGTTAACGTTCATTCAATTCTTTAGTGTTCGTTAGGATTCGTTAGCGCTCGTTAGCTCTTCAACGCTCTCTGACGCTCTTTAGCGCTCTTTAAGGCTTGCTCTAGTTGATTCACGATATCAATCATTCAGGAGGTGTACATACATATGGACAATCGATTGCAATTGATAGAGTTGGTTCGCAAACTGATGGACGCCGAAGGAACGGAAGCCGAGTTGGATGACATGTTGACGGAGCTACAACGGCAGGTGCCTCACGCAGAGATCAGTAATCTGATTTACTGGGATGATCGAGACCTTACGCCGGAACAGATTGTTGAGGAAGCGTTGGCTGCTCGTCCGATCATTCTTCCGCCCCATTCCTAATATTCTTCAGGAGGTGAATGATAGCCCATGTCTGATATGAATCACAATAACAATGAACACCCAGATTTTAACGCAATCCGCGGTGAAGAGAAATTACAGGCACTTCGTGACCTGATTGAGCTGACCGATAGCCAACTTACTCAACAGGTTCTCGCGATTGGCATGGATTCACAGGAAGAAGATCTCATCCGCATTGAAGCATGGCGAGCCTTGGGCATGGCCGAGTCTTCCCCACTTTTGGATGAAATTGGTCATGCTGCCGCGCAGCTTATTCGTGACTCAGAAGAAGATGAGGATGTACAGATTTATGCGTTACAGACTCTAGCCTTGTTACCTGCTACCGAAGCTGAGATTACGTTGGCTCAGGATGTATTGTCGGGGGATGCCTATATTTTACTTCAAGGTGCAGCTTTTGCTATTCTGACTGCTCACAAACATATCCCAAGGGCTATCCTTGCGTTGGAATCACTCCAATCTCATCCGCATTTCGGCGCTTCCGCCAAGCGAGAACTGCATTCCATAACAGGAAGTGATGATCTATGAATGAGGGTCATGAACCATTTTCACCAGGCGCATTAGGAGCATCAGAGGAACCAGAGGAACCAGAAGCATCAGAACCATCAGGAGAACATGCTACGAAGGCTGTTTATCTAACTCAAGGTGAGATGCAAGCCATCCAGAAGGCTATACTTTTTCTCAAATTTGAATCTGAAGAGACAGCCTCCTTGCTCTATGCGGGCAGTCCGCTACTAAACAGTGTGTTGGAAAAGGTACGGGATGTCAGCGCATTTGGTGAGTACGCCAAAGAACTACACTCTCGTCCGAACGATTATGCAGAACGTTTCATGCGCGCCAAGCTGGAACGTTCCTATACAGAAGAATTGGCGCCGCACGAACGAACAGAGGAACACAAGATTGAGATTCTCAGATCCTGTATGTATCCATATCCGGTTAAATAATCAGTAATCCAAGTTCCCCCTCCCCAATTTCCATAATTTCGTTATAATGGTAAGCAAGACATCATGCTATTGGAGGAGAATTATGGAAACGGAAGCTCTACGGAACGTGGAACAACTGGCTCTGAAGAAACACAAGATTTACAAACAAAGCTTAATCAGGTACCTTGCACGCTCCATGCTGGCCAGTATGTTTATCGGATTCGGCGTCATCGTGGCGTTTAAGACAGGTAACTTCTTTTATATGGAGCAGTCCCCGTTTACCTATCCAATGGCAGCCATTACGTTTGGTGCGGCCATCATCCTGATCGCCTACGGTGGGGGTGACCTGTTCACGGGCAATACGTTCTATTACACGTATGCGGCACTGCGCAAGAAACTGCGCTGGTTTGAGGTAATCAAGCTGTGGATTGCGAGTTACAGCGGTAACCTGATGGGTGCAGCCGTGTTTGCCCTGTTAATCTACCTCACGGGATTGTTCGACTCGTCTCAGGTGAATGGATTTCTGTTAAGCGTGGTGGAGCACAAGATGGAAGTTCCCACCATGCAGCTCTTTTTCCGGGGGATTTTGTGTAACTGGCTCGTATGTATGGCGTTTTTTGTCCCGATGTTCATGAAGGAGAATGGAGCCAAAATGTTCGCCATGATGCTCTTTGTATTCTGCTTCTTCATCTCGGGATATGAGCACAGCATTGCCAATATGTGTACGTTCGCGATTGCACTTGTGCTGAATCACCCGGGGACCATCTCATTTGAAGGTGTGCTTCACAACCTGGTTCCCGTGACCTTGGGTAATCTGGTGGGCGGTGTTCTGCTGATGGGCTTTATGTATTACGCGGTGAACAAACCGTTCCTGGATGAAGAGACACATTAATCTCTGGTAAAAAAAGATCCCCTTCCGGCCTGGTCGATCGACCGTGGCGATTCGGTAAGGAAAACCCAAAACACCCCGGCAACCTTCCCATGTATGGCAGAAGGTTGCCGGGTGTCTCTATGGGCAGGCTTACGGTTACACCGCCTGCCCCCTTATCATCTATCACTTATCACTTATCACTTATCACTTATCACTTATCAGCCTATTCTAAATAATTCCACATGTATTTACCATGTCATCCTTCCATCTATACTCCTAATTCCCAAGCCTGAATCAACTTTCACCCCCCGTTTACGGGTTCCAGCGGAAGGTTGCTGCCGATTGGGAAGGCAATATATACCGAAACGAATCACCGTCCATGGCTATATCAAAGGAGACTTCTGCCTCACCCGTGTTAACTGTAACCAGCACCATCGTTCCATCCGGGTTGCGGAAGGCTACGTTCTCGATCTGGCCCTGTTCTTGTGTAGAACCAACTCTTACAGCTCCCGGACGTACATAACGGCTGATGTGGCCCAAGGCATAATACTCGACATTTCTGGTGATTTTACCATGCTCCGGATCAATCGTCACAACCCCACGGCAGTTCTCACAGCCACCGTTCGTGGGACCTCCTTGCGGATCGAGCGCGATGTTCCAGAGCAGTACATTCTTCGCCCAGTTGCGAGGTGCACCAATGATGAGATTGGACATCTGCCAGCTTAGATTCTCGCCAAAATCGGAACTCCACGCCCCACCACTACATTCGGTAAAATAAATATGTTTGTCCGGAAAGCGCTCATGCACTTCCGACATGGCAGATGGATCACCCGCATAACAGTGGAAAGCAGATCCATCCATATAGGCGGCAGCCTGCTCATCACCAAGCACCTTGCCGGTATATTCGACCGCCTGATCCCAGTTATGATCATACGCGATGATTCGCGTGTCCAGGCCCGCATCCTGTAGCGCCGGGCCGAGGTAATCCCGAATGAACATGGCTTGTTCTTCGGCTCCCATACTCATACTCGGATAATTATCCGAGGTGAATTCCGGTTCATTTTGCAACGTGATCCCGTAGATGGGAATGCCCTTCGCCTGATAAGCTTTGATATATTTCACAAAATATCTCGCATACGCTTCATATATCTTGGGATTGTTATAATCCAGATACCAGCCGTTAGTGGTCTTCTTTTCCCCATACTTCATCCAGGCCGGAGCGGTCCACGGTGTGCCCAGCACGTTAAGACCCGGTTTCAACCCAACTGCACGCTCCAGCATATCCACAACTTCCTGATCCTTATCGATCGAAAAGTGTTCCATATCATAATCCGTACCGGACGCAATATCATCATAGGTATAACTTGAAGCCCCGCCTGATTCATCCACCGAATAATCGGAAGCACCGATCGTATGACGCACCATATCCATGTTCAAACCTTCCGTTGTAAATAGCTCCTTTAACAATTGTTCTTGTTGTTCCTCGGAAAGCTGATTGATCAGATGTGCCGACGAACCCGTCATCGCTGCGCCAAATCCATCCATGGTCTGATACGTCTTGTCCGGGTCAATCCGTATGGTAAGCTCCGACGAAGAAGGGCCTGACTCCTGCGTTGAAGAAACGGAAGAGCCTGTGTCTGCTTCATGGTGATCTGTAATTGGAATAGGCTTCTGTGGTGCAAGCAGATTTTGCTGATCTCCTGTGGTTAACCAGACTTCGGCCGCTCTCTGCTTGTCCACAACCGGTGGCGGAGCGGGTTGTTCACTTCGGTTGAAGATAAGCCAGACTCCTGCACCGATACAAGAAACAGCGATGAACAGGATGGTCCATCGTTTGGGATGCTCTCGCCAGCCTATGTTCATCACACTTCACTCTCCTTCCATTATGGAAAAAGCCGCGGCCACTAGGCCACGACTCATTTCCTAATATATAAATTAGAACAAACTGCATTTGACGCAAATTTCACAGGAAGAACAAACTTTTGATCTCCCTTATTCCACTTTTATTTACCGGACTTGCTTCCGATATTCACACTACCTGTCAGACGGATATCATCCGACGCACTACCGACATACACTTGAACTTTACCTTTAGGCATTACCCATTCATGCGATGCTTCATCCCAATAGGACAGTGCGCTGCGATCCAGTTGAATGTTGACCCGTTGCTGCTTGCCTGCCTTCAGATCAACCTTCGCCCAGCCAGCAAGCTGCTTCTCTGACGTTTCAACTTTGGTTGGAAGATTGCCGACATAGACCTGTACCACTTCTGCACCGGAAACTTTACCGGTATTGCGCAGGTTCAGCGATACTTCTACGGTTGCTTTATCCCCTTTGCCTGTGTTCTTCACATGCAGATTACGATAATTAAAATCGGTATAAGACAGCCCGTGTCCAAAAGCGAACGCCGGTGTCATGCCTTTTTTGTCATATCCTTTGTACCCTACAAAGATCCCCTCAGAGTAGTTCCCCACTCCATTCACACCCGGGAATTGTTCCGCAGTGGATACCGGGGTCTGGGAATCATCTGATGGGAACGTCACCGGCAACTTACCGGATGGATTCACATCACCAAACAGAACACGTGCCACGGCATTACCTTGTTCCTGACCTGCATACCAAGCCTGAACGATGGATGGCACTTCGTTTTGCCAGGAATCCATCTCAACAGCGCGACCACTCATTTGCACCACGATCGTTTTTGGATTGGCTGCCGCTACCTTGCGGATCAGCTGCTCCTGGTTATTTGGCAGTTCCAGATCGGAACGGTCCACATAACCTTCACTGTCATACGTACGTGTTACCACGACGGCCACATCGGATTTTTTCGCCAGCTCAACTGCTTTTTGCATTTTGATATCCACAGCGTCTTCTGGAGCTTCCCAGCCAAAACGAACCTGTGCACCCATATCATGATTGGTCTGTACCGGGAAATCGGTACGATGCTCAATCCGAATGTCGTGGGACTCGCCTTTTTTGAACGTGATTTCCTTCTTCGTTGTACTCAATGTTTCACCTTGATTGTCTACAAGCAACTCATCATCCACATACAGTTTCGCCGAACCGAGACTGGTCAGGGACAGTTTGTATTCACCCGTTTGAGGTGCTGTGATGGCCCCTGTCCAACGAGCAGACATTTTGGCATTGAATTTCGTTGGTGTCACGGGAAGCTTGGAAGATTGTGAGTTAAAACCCTCATAGTTGTAGAATCCAAGATTCATGTTGACCTGATTGTCTGTACGGACCAGAGAAGGGTTACCCTCCATATCTGTATTCGTCCAGTATTCCGCACGCAGACCGTATTCCGCACGATCTGTACCATATTCTCTTTCACTTTGCTGAGCATCCGCTGGTGATAAAAGAGTGGAAGGTACGGCAGACGGTCCATTGAATGCATCTCCTGCAGAGATTGGATCGGTTCCGGCTGCATATTTTACATCCACATCATTACCGGCACGGTTACGAATGCCTTCCAGTGGACTTACGGTATACGTCGGGTTAACCAGACTGCTACCGCCACCAGCAGCTGATGCATTATCTGCATCTGGTCCGATGACCGCGATGGATTTCACGTTTTTCTTGGAAAGCGGCAGCGTATTGTCGTTGTTTTGCAAAAGAACCATGCTCTCTTCTGCAATTTCACGTGCTTGCTTGCCATCTTTCTTGGCATTGATTTGTGTGTTCGTTACAGGGTTGTCGAACAGTCCCTTATCAAACATTTGAAGCAAAATGCGTCTAACCTTCTCATCAATGGTTTGCTCGCTGACTTCGCCATTGTTCACGGCTTCGAGCAACTTGCCTCCCCATTTGCCATAAGGCTCTCCAGGTGTCTCCAAATCCAGACCCGCATTGGCGGACTTGGCTGTGCTGAAGTTTGCACCGTAGTCACTCATGACGAACCCTTCGAAGCCAAACTGGTCCCGAAGAACATCTGTCAGCATCTCCTTGTTCTCACAAGCATATGTACCATTCACTTGGTTAAATGAACACATGGCCGCGCCAAAATCCGCTTTTTCAACCATCGCCTGGAACGGACGTGCATAGACTTCCTGGATCGCACGTTCGCTGGCTATAGCATTGGTCGTGAAACGCTCCGTCTCCTGGTTGTTCAGGATGTAATGCTTCGCTGTAGCGATAACCGGATTGCTTTGAATCCCGTTCACATACGCTGCACCCATACCGGAAGCCAGCAATGGATCTTCCCCGAGCGATTCAAAGTTCCGGGAACCCCATGGTGTACGTGCAATATCCAGCCCAGGTCCGAGGACGACATTATGTGTCGTGTCATGTGCTTCCTGACCGATCAGATCGCCATATTTCTTGGCAAGGTCGGTATCCCATGAAGCCGCAAGAGCAATGGGTGCAGGCAGCGCCGTGGACTTTTTGTCCTGCACATCCGGATTGGCCACACGTACCCCTGCGGGTCCATCTGCCATCTGTAATGCCGGAATGCCGAGGCGCTCCAATCCATCATTATAGAAACCATAATAGTTATTTACTTTACCGGTTACGAATCCAACTTTCTCCTCCAGCGTCATCTCTTTGAGCAGCAGCTCGGTGCGCTCCTCCGCAGATAGAGATTTGTTCATCCATGGCTGATTGCCCCCGATTCCGCCTCCGCGGCGAAGGCGTGTAACGGCATAGCCGCAACCGCCACGATGATAAGCAGCATAAACCATCGTTTGAGGAAAATCAGATTGAGTCTTCTGTTCATGTTGTAAGCTCTCCTTCTCTCTTGATCATTTTTCTCGTACACATCTTGAATACATGTATACAAGGGAATGCAAACTGGCATGATCCCAGTCTTTCAAGCATTCAGGTCGTCCTGCACATGGCTTCTGAAACTGCAGCCTGCAAGCAAGTCAGCAGATTTCGCTTCCTAACGATAGCCGACCTGATTCCGAATTACATCCCCTTAAATTTGGTAAATGATCAATTGGAATGAGCCTAGTTCTTTCGCATCACCTCTCTTTTGATTCAGATAACAGAACAAGAAAACGAATTATTTACATTTCCGTAACTACTTTTGGACAAATTATTAACTTCTAAAAACAGTCAGTTCGACCCACTCCCGATCAACCAATTAATGCAATTAATTATCAGATTAAGGAATATGCTGAGACATTCTGGGTCGCAAGTCTATTTGAAACCGGAACCAATCCGGTCCATTGAAGTATCCCAAAATATAAAAGCAACTGAAGTCCCTTTTATCAGGTTCCTCAGTTGCCTTTATGATATATATAGTGCGGTTCAATCGCTAATTAGTTCTGTAACTGTGCAAGGATCTGCGGGTCCTTGATCTTCTTATCTTCGGCAAGCAACATCACCTTGGACAGAATCTCAGCCGTTCTCGGATCTTCATCCAGGAATGGCAGGAAGATTCGGCCCCGATGCTGACTGTGCACCGGTACGATATGAAGGGCACCTGTCGCTTGTTTGAATACATTACCGCTACCCAGATGAACAGCGTATTCACCCAATTCACCATCAATTCGTGCATAATTCCCGTCCAAACGTACATTGTCGATCTTCAGCAGGCGCAATGACTCGTTCACAATGACGTGACGCATCTCAATTGTGGTCAGGCTGGCTTCCGGATCTACGCCTCCCACATGTGCAACACTGACCACCAGATCGATATCACGCATGACTTCCGAGAAGAACGTCAGCGGCACATCTTGTAACGCTACCGGTTTGTAGCTCTTGCGATCGTAGAACTGCACCGTCTCCAGTGTAGGTGCCTCCGTATCTGCCGGTGAGAACCAATCCGCCATGGCATAGAGATTCGCGATCAGATTATGCTCGTAGCTTACCTTCTGCAGACCTTCTTCATAACTGACTGTCCATTGACGTCCTTTGAGCAGAGCTACTGCTTTTTTCGGTTGAATCTGATACCCGGCATATCGGCGGGACACTGTGCCATTAGCCAATTCGTCTTCGTTAGGAAGATACAGCTCACGGAATACCTGCTTGAACGGCTGACGCTCCTGGCGGTTGAACAGATCCCGCTGGAATTCACTCCAGCTTCCGCTCTGATACAGATGAAGCGGATGAGCAATCAACAATTGATCCTCTTCCGATAGAACATGGATCGTACCCTCCAGCCCTGGAGCAAGCAAACCACTGGACGAACCATCGAATCTACCTGTCTTGTCACCTGACTGGAATACAAGCGTTCTGACCAGCGGATGTATAATCGGATTTTGCATCAGACTGGCAATTTCCTGACGTGTAAAGGATGTTCCAGCAGTCATCGAACGTTCCAGTTCCTGCCTTGCCCGGCGATACTGATCTACCAGATCCGATTTGAGTTCTTTCAGTTCAGCGATATATCCGTCTTTTTTGAACCGGGCAGGTACAGACTTGAGTGTCTTTCCTTTGCTAACAATAACCATCTCGGGCTGGCCTTCCTCATCAATGACCAGTTGTGCTGTCGTGTCAGCATCTAATGCATGAGGTTCAAAGAAAGATTTCATCTCATCGAGCTTACGGGCTTCCATGTCCCACATCAGCCGCGTAACATCGGCATAGCCTGCATTACGAGCAAGGTTGCCCAGGGCAATCTGTGATGCCACACCTTCACTGGCACGGCGTTGTGCACCGAATTGCTTGCTCTGCATCAGGAATTTCTGAATGAAATCGTAACGCTCACGCAGATCCTGTTCCCGATTTTCGGCGAATGGAATCAAACTGTACGTTAACAAATGATCTTTGTTTCGCTTGTCTGACACGGAATTACGCATATCCTCCAGCCGAAGCTTGCCCAATGCAGCATCCGCGAATAATTGCGATCTGCGGTGATTGGCCCCACCGGAGATGTACTTGGCGCAATCATATAACAGATTGAACCGTTCCTCTCCGACAGCAGCATAGGCTTCTTCAAACCAGGCGATATCAAACGCACCTTCATTAAAGTCCTGAGGTGAGATGGGAGAATAGTGGGCTACGATGGTTTCTTTCTCCGCAGTAAAGCGTTCATTAATATGGGCATGGAAGTACCATGCCGCACTTCGCAGACCTTGCCACCCCAGATGTTTGGCAACCGTCTCCATCCACTGTGGTGCATACATGGCTGCTTCCAGCAATTTCTTCTCTTTAATCGGATATCTCTGGAGCAACTCTCCGAGTTGTTTCTCATCTTCTCCATCCCGTGGATGACAATGCTGAATCAGATAGCTGAACGTCTCTTTGCGTGTTGTATTGTCTCCATAACTGTAGATATATCCACGGACAAAGGTATCCTGATCCATCGCTGAGACCAGATGTACCCAGTGTTCCATGCCTTCAATTCGTTCCAGTTTCATGGCAAGTGTACTTACTTCTGTAGAGAGCTCTCCCCGGGTCAGCTCGATTTCCAGAATCCGATTAACGACTGTATCCCGCAAGTGAATCAGCTTCGGATCATTTGCGATCCCTTCTGTACGAGTGGATGTTAGCACCCGAATAAACATCAGGCGATTCCCACCTACCAGAACCTGTCGATATATCTCCTGTTCTTCAATCAGGTTCAACTGGTACGCACGCAGAAAATCTTCTAGTGACAGTAAGGACAGTGGCTGACTATTCTCTACAAGACTGGTGAACTGATACGCTGTCTGGAAAAAACGTTTGAAGCTGTTATCGTCATGAATTTTACCACGAACTACATAATTCCAAGGTTCAGTCAGAATATGAAGTATGCCTGACTCCTTCTCAAGTCGATCAACAGGCATACTTGCGATGATAGAGGCCCAAGCTTTCTCGGCTATCTCAAACGTATCGGTCGGATCGCTATCCTGAAATGCCGCCGATATCAGTGCCACTACCTGGTCCTTATACGGTAACGAATTCAGCATCTGCTGCAGTTTCTCAATATCATCCAGTGGATAGAGCTGTTCAGCAAACGTCTTGCGCCATCCTTCCAGTAAAGGAATCTTTTGCATTTCTTCATAGTCATACTGATCATGAAAATAACTGTAATGTTGGCCCAATTTGCTATTGAACTCCCGGAGCTGTATACCCATGTACAACTGCATTAACTCCACACTGCCAAACTCGCTATGTTGAATATAGTTCTCCCATACATCGTGCAGCGGGAACTGTTCCATCTGCTTCATGTCACTCCGCTCTGCATACGGAACCTTTGAGCGAAGATTCGCTCCAACTAGCAACGTGTCTTTGTAACCAGAGTAGTACTCCACTTCATACTCATGATCCCTGTGTTCATGCACTAATTCATTTAGCCCCTGCAGGAATGGTCTGGTCTTATCCAGAGAGAGTGTCAAGATATCCTTCGGCGTATGGCCCTTGAGGTCACGCTTCTCATCCAGCAATGGCTCACGTCGCTTCGGATCGAATAAACCAAACCCGTTAGCGGCCGTATAGCGACTCCCCTGATCCGTCAGCTTGTCGAGCAACTTCTGTTCCTTCACGGTTGGTGTCTCAATCAGCTGCGCCAATGGCTGCAATGCCTCCTGCTGATCTGTCCGTTCCGGATCTGCCGCAATCTCGGTCAACAATTCGAGCGCGCCTAACCGCTGCAGCTCACTTTTGGCCTGCAGAAGTCGCTTCAGTGAGACCGACAATTGGTCCACAGGCTGCAGTAACAAGACATGGATGACCTTTTGACGAAGTGAGCCTGTCTTGAGCTTCATCAACGCCTCCATCTGTTGCATCTCTTCAACCGTCAACGTGAGCAGCTTCGCCTTGGCGAGTGCGCTCTCCCGATTACTCATGCTTTTATCAGACAAACTCTCAAACACAAACTGTCTTTGCAACTCATTGTCAGGATGCTGAACAAACTGGGACAACAGTTCTCCGCGCAGTTCCGGGCTCAACAGGTCCTTGATTGTAATGACTTCCCCGATCCATTCCGGGTCCATATCATAAGCAGCCAGATATAACATTTTCTTGACTACATCATCTATATCAATCCGGTAATGAACATATTCAAGTACACCGGATGGTCCACCTGACCCGCCTTTGGGAATGGCAGACCAGCATCTGTTTGAATCGATCAAAGTCCTGACGTCGCAGGGCCTTATCCTCAAGAGCAGACAATGGCCACACGTAGACGCTACGCTGATTCTCTCCATTCTCGAAACTCCAGTTGTACATATACATGGCATCATAGTTGGTCACAATCCAGTGCATCAACTCGGTATCCTGCGCCTCCAGATAACGACGTGCAATATGCAAACGAAGCTCTCTGTTCTGGCTGTTAGCCAGTACGTATTGGGCAACAATCTTCTGATATAATTGGCCTTGGTCCATAATATCGATGATCTTGTTCTTCAAATCATTCTCTTCAATGACCGCTGTCGCCCACAGGCTGATAAAGAGCTTGTTGGCGTTTGCTTCCTGCTGCCAGGCCTCTCGTACTTCCGGTTGGACCAGCGCCTCATGGGCCTGTTCAATGAGCTGTGCGGCAACACGTTGATTGGCTGCTTCTATGCCGATTCCTGTCCATACAGCGAGTGCTCTTACCACCGAACTGAAACGAATCAGGTTGTTGTCGATGATGATTTTTAATATGTAAATATAGGCTTCCAGTGTTCCTTCATCCATGCGCTCCACAATGCTTTGGCGCAGACCTTCCTGCAACCTTGCTGCAATCAGCAGCTCACCTACCATCTGATAGGCATCCACCTGATCGCTCATAAATATGCCCTTGATCATTTCATGGGTTAACAATGCATTCTGATTGTCACCATATATAATCTCGTGCAGTGCCTGCTTCATATCTCCGCCCTGATGATCCAATTCGTATGCGATACAATCCGCGAGGACCCAACGGATCTCATGCAGATAATCCAGCTTATACTCGCGAAGTGACACGTATTCTTCCAGGGAGAAATTATTCATTTCCATCCGGAACAATCCCATCAGTTTGCGGATAACCTGTACTACATGTTGTGCCGGATCGGACGTGCGGAAGGGCCTGCGTTCATAGTTGTTGCTGTATGGGAAACGAGTCGCACGCTCAGCGATATAACGGAATCGTGCAACCAATGACTCGCTCGCCAGATGCTGGAGTACATCCAATAGTGGCTCAAATAATGAATTCTGCCTTTCTGCAGCAAGTCTTCCAAGCAACTTTTCTGTATTCAAAAACATCTTTTCGTCTCCACGTAAATACGTCGACCCGGCAATCTCCACAACATAACCTGCCAGTTCAAGCTGTACCCCTGTAAACGACCTGGCTTTTTCCTGTAATCCATCCATATACACCTGTACTTGCTCTTCCTGATTCATCCTGTTCTCCTCCTTCATCGCTCTCTACCACAGACGTCCGGCAAGCATTGTAAAACGGATAAACACCACATTGTCGCCGTCCTGTATCAAAATAGACTTGTCCAGTTCCTGCAATTCTTCATCGTTGAGAAACACTTTGTACAACCCATCCTCATAAGCGGTGATTGCCGTCTCCATCGCACCATCCAGATCAGGAACGCCCTCATTGTATACTGCGCCAAATCCAACTTTCCCCGCCGCTCCCTGCACCTCAATATGATCCGGCATGAGGTAGTTGAGTAATTCTGCCTGTTGCTTCTTGTCCTGAAGGGATTTTACTTGCAGAGCCACCATGTTCTCAATGAGCTGTCTTAGCGTATGAGTTGTTTCCGGAAGTTCGGCAGCTTGCTTGACAAGTACCGGCTTGCGCTTGCCCAGACTTTTTACCGTTATCCATATGTTCACTGTCTTCCCCCTCTGTCCTGCACGATTAGAAGAAGCTTCCATGAGCCACGATATCTATACCACGATGCGTAATAACCTAAACTCGAAATGACGATCTGTCTCAAAACAAAATCAAAAATACGTACATATGTACCCCTAATGAACATCATAACTAAAATTCAGTCCATATTCATGAGTCGATCCTCATGTTTACGTGGAACCACGGAACTATGGCCTACTTGCATACATATACGCAAAAAAAGCCGCCCAGTCTCATATCACTATGGGACTGGGCGACCGCTTAGCTATCATAAGAGTAATACTTTTGAAGAACAATAACCGCATTATGACCGCCAAAACCAAAAGAATTAGACATCCCAATCTGCAGCTCTGCTCTTCTTGCCTCGTTGGGCACATAATCCAGATCACATTCAGGGTCACTCTGCTCCTGATTGATGGTTGGAGGAATAATGCCATGCCGCAGACTTTGAATAAGTGAGATTGCTTCCGCTCCACCTGCTGCACCAAGCATATGTCCCGTCATGGACTTATTCGCTGTAACCGGAATGTCGTAGGCACCTGTCTCGAAAAGTTGCTTGATGGCTCTCGTCTCAGAGAGGTCCCCTGCCTCTGTACTCGTGGCATGAGCATTAATTACATCAATGTCTTCAGGTCCAATCTGAGCTTCTTTCAGTGCTGCTTTCATCGCCAGATATGCACCCCGTCCTTCCGGGTGGGTAGCTACCATGTGATATGCATCTGAGCTGGCACCATATCCAATCACTTCAGCCAGAATATTCGCCCCTCTTCCCAGGGCATGAGACAGTGACTCAACAACCAGAATTCCAGCGCCCTCTGCCATGACAAAACCGTCTCTCCCCGCATCAAATGGACGGCTTGCTCCTTGGAATGCTTCATTTCTGGTTGATAACGCTGTCGCATTCCCGAAGCTTGCCATCGACACTTCGGTTACAGCCGCCTCTGTCCCGCCAGCAATAATGACATCGGCTCCGCCATGACGAATGACCCGGAAAGCCTCTCCAATGGCTGTATTGCCAATGGAACAGGCGGTTACTGGCGACAATGTCGGCCCCAGCAACCAAACCTCATGCTGACCATAGCCGCAGCCATATTGGATATCATCATGGGTACCAATGTTGGGCTGACGCGTGCAGGTCCCCGATCGGACAGGACTTTGCCTTGTTCCATCAATGTCTGGATTCCGCCTATGCCTGAACCAATATATACCCCTACCCGTTCACGGTCCAGTTCATCCATGACAAGACCCGATTGCGACACAGCCTGGTCCGCGGCAGCAACAGCAAATTGAACGAATCGATCCATACGTCTTGCTTCCTTGCGTCCAAAACGCTCTTCACCATCAAAGTCATGGACCACACCAGCAATTCTGGTCTTATATGAAGCTGTATCGAAATGCTCTATGGGTGATACACCCGATCTACCCTCAATTAATCCATTCCAAAATGTATCTACATCATTGCCCAAAGGTGAGATGACTCCCATCCCTGTAATCACAACTCGTTCCATGTTCATTCTCCTTCAGCACTTTGGTCTACCTTACGTTTAAGCTATGCCACTAATAGTGCACTTTTGAATATCCTATTACAAGTTGTCAATTATAATAGTATAATGACTACCATGATAATGAGATTGAAGGTGATGAATTGAACTACGATGTCAGGCTACAGGCATTGTCCACTTTTCTAAAAACACAACGTTCCAAAATTTCTCCCGAATCGGTCGGGTTACCCACCGGAAGTCGGAGAAGAACGCCTGGACTGAGGAGAGAGGAGGTTTCCCAACTGGCAGGAGTAAGTACAACATGGTATACCTGGCTTGAACAAGGTCGGGATATTCAGGTATCCCATTCCGTGTTGGATAACATTGCTTCAGCACTAAGGCTTACTGCTGATGAACGAAAGTATCTGTTTTCGCTCGCCATGGAGCATCATGCCGAGCTGCCCACACTGGAAGAAGAACCGGTTCAACTTCACCCTTCCTTGCAGAAAATTTTACAAGAACTTCACCACTGCCCTACCGTAATCTCGGATCGGCGTTGTTACATTGTCGGCTGGAATGATGCAGCCCGCCATGTTTTTATGGATTTTGAACAGATTTCCCCGAACAGCGGAATATGATCAGTCTGTTATTTGACCGTAAGGAATTTCGCAGGCTCGCGGTGAACTGGGAGGACTTTGTTAGCGGATTTCTGGCGATTTTTCGTGCTTATTATGGTCAGTATGTGGATGATGAATGGTATAATTTATTTCTGGATGACATGATGAGCAGACATTCCGATTTTCAGACGCTTTGGAAACAAAGCAGTGTCAGCAGTGCCCCGGATGTGTTAATCGAATTCAGGCATTCCAAAGCAGGCAAAATGCTGTTTGATCTGACCTCATTGCAGGTTAAAGGCAGCTCTGATCTGCGTTGCAGTGTATATACCCCGGCTCCGGACACTGCTACCGAACGCAAACTGATGCGCCTGATTGAGCGTGAAGCGAATTCAACTCTTGGCAAGAGTTAACTCAGAATCTCTCAGGTCTAGCCCAGTCATGTCAGAATGCTGACACCCTCATGTTGCAAATTTTAATTATCAGGGTATACATGATCAAGTGTATTAAGCTAACCCATGGATCTTAGTCCTTCTGCATGAAGGGGATTCAGAAAGGAATATCATGACCAAAGTGCTTATCATAGAGGACGACAACATGTTAGGCGATACATTATGCCTGTATTTACAAGGCGAGGGGTATGATGTTATCCGTGTCGATAACGCAAGAGATGGTCTTCTACAACTTCAAGCGCGGCCTGATATCCTGCTTCTTGACTTGATGCTCCCTGATTCGGATAATAAAAATCCTTGTTCTCTCATGCGTCAACATACCCCCATTCCCATCATCGTTATCTCTTCGTTGACCGAAGTTTCTGAACGGATTCGGTCATTAACCGATGGGGCTGATGATTATGTATGCAAACCTTTCAGCATGCAGGAGCTAAAAGCACGTATCGAAGCTGTATTGCGCCGATACTCCATATTGAATAGCTCTGTTGTTAATGAACAGGAGACCGGAATATCTCTCGATCTGGCACGAAGAATCGTTCTGTTGAATAACCAGCGAGTAGAGATGACATTCTCCGAATTTGAGATTATGAAGCTGTTTGTGCTCAATCCTGGCAAGGTCTACAGTCGGTATGCCCTGATTGAAGCCATACGTGGTATTGATGCCTACATTAATGATCGAACTATTGACGTACATATTACCAAGCTACGTAAAAAAATCGAGGACAACCCGAAAAACCCCAATATATTCAAACCATCTGGGGGGTCGGATATAAGTTCACACCTTAATGCAGCACAACTTCATCCAGGTCACCATGGCAGAGAGTCCGTGATGATATCAATCTCTTGTTGTGCCTTCTCCAATACCGTACTTAGTTCCTCTTCTTCGAATGCCGAATGGGACAAGAGTGATTCCAGTTGAAGAACCGAACGTAACAGGTCCACTGCATGCAGATTGGCCGCTACACCTCGGAGTGAATGGACGCTGCGGATCATTGCCGTCATCTGCTGCTGCCGAAGCTGAGTCGTGAGTTTCTTCTGAAATGAATCATATTCCATTCTGAATTTTGTGAGCGCATACTGCAGAATATGCGGCTTGCCGTCCATCTGCTTGATCGCCTTTTCCACATCAATTCCACGGATCTTCCTTATCCCTTTTAGATCAATCCATGTTGCCAACATGTCTGCGAGCTGTTCTTCATCTATAGGTTTCGTCAGGATGGCGTTCATTCCCGCTTCAAGATATAATTCGTGGTCTTTTTTTAAACCATTTGCTGTAAGCGCGATAATGGGTGTACGATCATATTTCCTCATCTTGCGAATGTGCCTTGCTGCATCCACTCCATTCATATCTGGCATATAGAGATCCATCAGGATCAGTTCCCATGTTTGTTCGTGCAATCTCTGCAAAACCTCTGTGCCATTGTCTGCCAGCGTCACCTTAAATCCGATATGTTCCAGCACCGCCCGAATGGCCAATTGATTGATCTCATGATCTTCAGCTATCAAAATATGTCCTTTCAAGTTACGCGAATAGAGTTCTTCGCCTTCTGCCATCTGATGTTTCCCCAGCGGTCCTTCATCCTGAAGTGCAAGTATGACTTCAAACAACCCCAGACGTGTAATCGGTTTGACCATCATCATATCCGGGTGAATGGATTTCTCTTCACTCCACAGGGCGTTCTCACTGAATGCATGTGTATAACCGACCACCTGAATTTTCGTTCGTTCCAATTGCTTCATCAGGTTGCTCCAGGATGGGCCATTACGTACGTGTTCTGCATCCATATCCATTATAAATAATATCGAACCTACTCCCTCTGCGTTAGCTATATCCCAATCGCTCTCCATCATGTGGTTCAGCGTAGGATACAGCTTCGACTTCATCCCGAATGAGTAGAGTATCTGCTTCAGGTTTTCGCCCATTCGTTCATCATCTTCAATAAGAATTACGTCATACGCGCAATATAGAAGCGGGTATGTTTGCAGGAAGGAACTTTCTTCTTCCGAATCTGCAAGTTCAAATATCAAATCAAATGAAAACAGACTGTACTCTCCGAGCACACTATCCACCCGCAGACTTCCTCCCAAAGAGGTTACCAGCAGGTAACAGATCACCAGCCCAAGTCCAGAACCACCATACGTTCGATACGTTGAAGGCTCCGCTTGAGTAAAAGGGACAAACAGCCGCTTCAATTGTTCGAGTGAGATTCCGATTCCCGTGTCCTCTACCTCAAAACGCACCTGAACCCGCTCCGCCTCCAATGAGAGTACCTCTGCCTTCAGCGTGACATAGCCATGCTCCGTGAATTTAATCGCATTACTCAGCAGATTCAATAATACCTGTTCAAGTCGGAACGGATCACCAATCATCGTTACCGGCAGATCAGGATCGGTTGTAAAGATCACTTCAATATCTTTATTTCCGATAGCTACGCCAACCTGATCTGCCACACGTTTAAACACATCCTCGGGTGAAAAGGATATTTGTTCCAAAATCAACTTGCCTGCCTCTATTTTCGAAAAATCAAGAATATCATTTACGAGGGCAAGCAAGGTTTGGGAGGACGCATTGATTTTACTCAAATAATCTTTTTGTTGTGGCGACAGATCTGTACGTTGAAGCAATAACGAAAAGCTGATAATGCCGCTCAGTGGGGTACGAATCTCGTGACTCATGAATGCAAGAAACTCACTCTTCGCCTGGCTTGCTTTATCGGCCTTCACACGATTATACTGATCCGAAATATCCTGAATCACAGCCTTAACTTTCTCACTTGAGTTTAGTGTTTTAACAGGGTACAGATGCACCCGAACATGCTGCTCATGACCTTCTCCAACAATGAATCGCAGTTCCGTATCCTGAACTATATTGTGATGTAAGGCTTTTTGGAAAATGAACAACCAATTCTCCTGCTGCTCAATGAACAGCAATTCTTCAAGCTGCCGCCCAATCACTTCCTGCCTGTCCAGACCCAGAGCATCCAGAAATTTCTGGTTAACCGACACAATATACCGGTTGCTGTCCATACCAACCAACCAGTCTGCAGACACTCGCTCAAGCGTTCGATATCGTTCTTCACTTTCTTGAATCCTGCGTTTAACTGCCCTGTGTTCCGTAATATCAAGTCCATAGCCCACGACATACTTCACCATACCCTCTTCTAGCAGAGGACGAATTTTTACCAGCGAATAGTACCCTTCATGCTCAATCTCGTAAAAAAAAGATTCCCCTTCCCAGGCCCGGTTAAACTGCTTTCGCAGAAACTCTACTTTCTCCTTAGGGATAATATTCAATGCACCCAGTTTGTGATTTTGCTTCAGATTACTCATATCCAAACCCAGACGATTGAGCATCTCTCCTTCAAGCAAAAGGTACTCGAATTTTCCGTTCTGTTTTCGAATTTTAAACGTAAAACCAGGCTGCATACGAAGCATTTCGAGCATCTCCTGATCCCTCTGAATGACCATGTGTCTATATCGATGATTTTGATTCAAATAGTACAGAAATAGAACAACTGCCAAGTGACAAATACACTGAAATAACAGAATTATCCCCAGAATTGCAAGCGAAGGAGAATAGGTCTTCACTACAATCGACACATATACAGTAGTTAGCAACACTGCTCCCAATGCCCACTTGAGTGTAAAACTCCTAACATATTTAAAACTCAAACCTATTGTGACAACAAACATCATCTCTAACACTGCAAAATGCCAGTTCTCAAACAAAGGGTTAACCCCCATGTTAATCCGAAAAATCCACATGCCTGCATAAGTAGCAAATACGGAAACAAATCCACCATAATAAGCGGCTAACAGATAAACAATAGCTCTAAAATTCAACATCGTACCATCACTCAACGCAATAGTAAAATAATATAAAACGGTACCCAACATGCTCAGCGTAATACCGATAATGATCCGAGTCGTGATCGTAGATGAACGCGTAGCATCGGTTTGGTTCAGATAGTGATGAATCAGAAAAACAAAGATCAGAATCAGCGAGTAATTTAATACAAGATCGCGTAGCAAATGGTCACCGTCCACATTACGAATTCAGGAATTCATGCATTCAATGAATAGTGCCGGATTCACGGTCGCAGTTCTCCAGTATACAGATCATAGTATGCCGGGCTCCCTTATTCAATCGAGGATATGAACCATTTTTATGAAAATATCAATTTCATTCAGCTAACATATGCTTATCGCAAGATAACGTTTTTTTATCATGAAGTTTCATCATTAAATATGCAGATATAAAAGAGAGAATCATCCAAATGTACCGATGTAATCGTAACTTGGGCTTCCCACACTTCCTGATTAGCCTTCATTAGTTTGGCTACGCCAGACCAGGTCTGATTCCCTCTCCATTGGGTATCCATTAGCAATCGGGCTGGCTGACCTATGGTGCTCTCCCGTGAGAATCCTGTCTTCGCTACATAAACGGAATTCACATCCAGAATCGCACCCTCCTCATCTGTAATCATGACTGCATCCGTTAAGAGTAAGAAGGCTCTGAGTTCTAGTTGCATGGTTATCCACTCCCCTGATGAAACATGATGTGTAGCCATTCCTGTACGATAATCTCTTCTACGCCACCGTTTAATACTTAAACTGTCTGATAAGGCGTTGCAGCTCTTCAGACAGGGTAGACAGGCCGCGAGCCGAAGCAGAGATCTGCTCCATCGCTGCCAGTTGCTCCTCCGAGGAAGCGGCGACTTCTTCGGAAGTTGCGGCGTTGCCTGACGCAATGCCTGCCAACTCATTGGATACAGCGGATACTTCCTGTACACCAGCGGTAATCTCTTGTGACGTAGCTGCAATCTCTTCAATCTGTGGTGTCGTTTCACGCATGCTATCCAGAATACGTTCGAACTTCCGAATCGCTTCGGTAGAGATTTCCATGCCTTCTCCGACCTCAGAAGTCACTTTCTCCATCATGCGAACGGAGGCAGCCATATCTTCCTGTACCGCCGTAGTCAGCACGGTAATTTCATTGACAGACTGCGCGGATTGCTCTGCAAGTTTTCGTACCTCTGCGGCTACAACGGCGAATCCGTTGCCATGTGTACCTGCACGCGCAGCTTCAATGGATGCATTCAGCGCGAGCAGATTTGTCTGCTTGGCTATATTTCCGATTAACTCTGTGATCGCTGAAATTTGGTGTGATCGTTCATATAACGCCTGAATCATTTGATTTGTCTGCTCTACCGTCACTTGAATCGATTGCATCTGACCTACGGTCTGCTTGACGGTGCTGCCGCCTTCTTCTGCTTGTACAGTTGTATGTTTCGCCAAATCAGCGACTTGTATGGATCGTTCAGCGATTCTTGTGATGCCAATCGTAATTTCATTCATGGCCTGATGGTTATGTTCGATCCCCTGGGTTTGTTTCTCTGCACCATTCGCAATTTCCTGAACGGCTTTTGCTACCTGCTCACTGGCTGCACTGGTTGATTCCGCACTCTGAGTCATTTCATCCGATGAGATAACAACCTGACTGGCGCTGTTCTCCACATTCTGAATCAACACACGCAGATTGCTTTGCATCTTGCCAAAAGCTTCACTCAACTCACCAATCTCATCATGACTATTTTTTGTAATGGTTTGGGTGAGATCCCCTTCGCTTACCTGAATCGCCTGATCCTTCAACTGACGGATCGGTTTAATAATCGATCGCATTACCAGCCAGATGACCAACATTCCGATAACGAGACAGGACACAATGACAATAATCATTCGATTCAGTATGGGTGCAGCAGCATCGTCTACCTCAGAGGAGAACATGGTGCCCGCGACTTTCCATCCCGTGGATGCATTCGTGGCGTAATACATGACCTTATCAACCTGATCAAAAGTATAATTGAAGTTGCCGGATTCATTCGTGTACACTTGTTTCCAAAAATCTTCTGTTGCATCTGTGCCGGGTTGTACCGTCGGATGATAGATATATTTTTCGCTGGCATCCAGGAGAATTAGATACCCCTGTTCTCCTACTTTAATGCCGCTCACCAATTTGCTAATGTTCGTCAGATTAAGATCCAGCTCAACTACACCGGATTGGTCATTCAGTGCCTTGGCAATCGTGATGGTAATCTCATTTGTCTCGGCAGAAATATAAGGATCTGTCACAATCACCTGCTGTGGTGTACCCATTGCTTCCGTGTACCATGGTCTGATTCGCGGATCATAGTCCTTGGGCATCTCTGCATCAGAGGACATCAGATACACCCCCGCTTCGGTTCCCACTCCTATGGTGATGATATCGGTGTTCTGCGCGGCGTACCCCTTTAATTCGTTTACAACCCGAACCTCGGCATCTTCTTGACGCAATTGCTCTGCAAGTGTACTCGCATAATATTCAATATGGTCGCGCTTGGCATTGATTGAGAGATCAATCGTCGCACTGGCGAGATTCACGTTTTCCATTGCACTATGTAAAATTTGCTTCTCCACTTCATCTCTTGCACTGTTATACGACAACACGCCAATACTTATCGAAGGAATGGCCAGAAAAGCGATAAAGGACACCACCAGCTTCGTTTTAAAATTGTTCTGCAACTTGTTGAACCAGGTCGATTTGCTAGTTTTTCGGGACAAATTTCTCTACCTCTTCCAGATTAATTTTGGTTTTACTTGATCTACTTATAAGTTGAACTAGAGATTATTTACACTTGCCACTCCGATGACAGAATAACCTTCCAATTGCTGTTATCCCCAAATTTTTTTTATTTCCCTTCTTCACGGAAAATCCGTTGATAGCTTATGCTTCCGATGCAGCTTTCTTTCAGAAAGCTTTTAGGCGACCGCTTCGCTTTTTTTCTGTCCTCTCCGTTTTCGTGTAAATGATTAATACAACTTATTTAGCTCTTGTATAGCTCTCATAGAGTGTAAACCATCTTTCTTAAAACTAGGTCTCGCTTTTTGCAAAAAAAGCTTTTAACACTAAAAAACAGGATTAAACCTCTTATTTTATAATCCTAAAGTACTATTTTCAAACAAATTATACGAAAAAACTATTAAATAAAGTATTCCGGGGATATGACCAAATTGTTAACTTTCTAAACAATTGTTAATAGCCCGTGGATGACAAAAAAGATCCGAGCATTATCGCTCAGATCTCAAAGGCCATTCACATTAGGCTACATATTTTACTATTCGAATGCCGGGATGGCGATGTCTGCATACTTCTCTTCAAAGAATGCTTTGACCTCCGGACCTGCCATGCGCTTAGCCAGCTTCTGGATCGCTTCGGAGTCCTTGTTATCCTCACGGGCAACCAGGGTGATCGCAAAATGAGAGTCATCCTTCTCGGTTAACAAAGCATCCTTTTTCGGTGTAAGACCGAGCGGACTGGCATATGCAGGTGTCATGGCTACCAGATCGGCATCATCCATCATGCGGGCCAGCATCAGCAGGTCCACTTCCTTGAACTTGAAGTTCTTCGTATTCTCGGTAATGTCCGCCTGTGTGGCATTAAAACCTACGCCGTCTTTCAGCTTAATCAATCCATTTTGCTCCAGCATCACAAGAGAGCGACCAATGTTGGAAGGATCGTTCGCAATTGCAATCGTTGCACCTTCTGGCAATTCCTCAATGGATTTATACTTTTTGGAGTAGCCGCCGTAGATCGCATTATAGATGGGCTGCACGGCCACCAGGTTAGCATTGTTTGCTTCATTATACTGGTTCATGTAAGGCACGTGCTGGAAGAAGTTTGCATCCACTTCCTTGTTCGCGAGTGCAGTATTTGGCTGAACGTTATCGGATAATACGACCACTTCCAGGTTGACGCCATCTTCCTTCAAGAGTGGTTTAACAATATCCAGTACGTCTGTCATCGGCGGAATCAATGTGGCCACTTTCAGCGTAACTTCTTGTGATGCCTGAGTATCTTCCTTTGTTCCTTCTGCCGCAGGTGTTTCTTCTTTTTGCCACAAGCAGCTACGACCAGCATTACTGCAAGCAACATCAGTAACATTTTTGCTTTCATTTCATGTCTACCCCTTATCCTATAATCTGTATTGGTATTTCTTGATACTGCACGCTCATACGCTTAAGATCTGCGATCCAGCCAGCGGGACAGTCTGCTGCCTGTGAATTGGATCATCTGTACCAGGATAATCATAATAATGATCGTAAATACCATAATCTCCGTTTCGAAGCGCTGATAACCGTAGCGAATGGCAAAATCGCCAACCCCACCGCCACCTACAATGCCCATTACCGTCGAATAGGAGATAAAGCTAATCGTAGCTGTGGTGAGTCCCAGCACCAAGCCGGATCGTGCCTCCACGTACAGGAATTTCACCACAAGCTGCATCGTTGATGCCCCCATGGAAGCCGCAGCTTCAACCACTCCCTTCGGGACATCGAGCAACGCCTGTTCCACCAGTCTGGCGTAGTAGGCTATCGCAATGACCGAGAGTGGAACGGTTGCCGCCAATGTACCGATGGACGTACCCACGACAATCCGTGTAAATGGGATCATGAATACTACCAGCAGCAAGAACGGAAACGAACGAACGATGTTAACGATACTTCCGAGTATAAAGGCGAGCGTTTGATTCTGATACCGCTGTCCTCTCCGGAATAGGTACAGCAGTGTACCCAGAGGTAATCCGATCAGAACCGCTGCCGCAATGGAGATACCCACCATGACAAAAGTCTCTCCAATTGCCTGCCAGATCTCATGCTGATATTTCAGCACAGACTCAGGTAACGTCATGACTTGTCCTCCTGTTCTGCACGACGTAACCAAGACGAACCTGTCATTCCGTTTTCGTCACCCGCAAGCAAGGAGGTCAGCAGATCTGGTTGCGGAGCAGGAATACCGCTGACTTCCGCTTCAGACAATGTTCGAACAAGTCGCCCATCCTTCATGACGGATATCCTGTGACATAGTCTGCGAGCCACTTCCATCTCATGTGTCACGACGACAATGGTCACGCCCAGCGTTTCATTGATATGACGCAGCACATCCAGTATGCCGTTTGTGGTCTGTGGATCAAGCGAAGAAGTCGGTTCATCACAGAGCAGCACATCCGGACGACTCGCGAGTGCTCTTGCGATCGCCACACGCTGCTTCTGTCCTCCGCTAAGTTGAGCTGGATATTGATCTGCCTTTTCCTCCAGTCCAACAAACCTCAGCACCTCAAGTCCACGTTCGACTCGCTGGGAACGGGACATCCCTGCCAGTTCCAGCGGCATGCACACGTTGCCACTCACCGTTCGGTTACTGACGAGATTGAAGTGCTGAAAGATCATTCCAATGGACCTGCGAGCCAGACGCAGTGCGCGCTCATTCATCTGGGTCAGGTGTTGCCCGTTCACAACAACTTCACCCTCATCCGGTTTTTCCAAACCATTGAGCATCCGCAGAAGCGTCGATTTGCCTGCGCCACTCGAACCGATGATGCCGTGAATTTCGCCTTGTCCCACTTCAAGCGACACCGAGCTTAACGCTTCGAATCCGTGATCTGCACGGGAACCGCGCTCGTTATAACGTTTGCTTACACCATATAATGAAATCATGGAGAGTCCTCCCGTGAATGATCATGCATGGTTCTTCAAGAACACATGAAGAAAGCCCGCACAGCCGATAACCGGAGCGCGAGCAATCCTGTTCATTTATAATAAATCAACATCCCTGATGAAACAAGCCTTTAAGGTGAGATTGCCTCCTGCAGAAGACTGGCTTCGTACACGCGAAAACGTCCGTTGGACGAACCCACATATACTTCATTGCCAATCCGGTTGATCGTTCCATTCTTTGCATCCCGGTCTCGATGCTCCGGGCTTCCCATGACAACGTCATATACACGGCCCAGCAGCGCTCCACTCTTTTTACTCATTACCAACCAGTTCTCGTCGTTGGGCAGCAACAGCTGATCATCAATGATCAGATAGCTTCCCTGATTCATTGGATATCTTAACGTTGCAATCGTATCTTTGGCTCCCCAGCGCGTCTCCCCCGTATCATAACTCAAAGCCGCGGGATACCCATTTTTAATCACATACAACTGATCATCCTCCACCAGTCCTCGTTCAATCTTGCCCTTGAGTGTCCAGCGTGTTTGGCCTGTCTTGGCATCGTACAGACTGGTCGTGAAATCCGCATACTCTCCGTAATGATCGCCGTTTCGATTCTCACGGATCAACAGCATGCCATCCTTCAGCTCCTCAAATCTCTGTCCTGCCCGAGCAGGAAATTGTGCAAGCTTGTTCCCCGTGTTCAGATCAAGCAGCAGCCACTGATTATCTAACGATAGCCATCTTTCAGCATTCGTGGTGGCAAAGGGATCCAGACGTTCAATTCCATCGAAATATGGATCAGTCCCCAATTGATCTATGGTAGATCGTTTGGCCTTCAAGCTCCATACGGTTCGCCCTGATTGCGGATCGACTGCGACCAGTTTATTCTTTTCCCAGTACAACACATAAGGATCATCAGCACTCTTGTTCAATAATTCGTAACCCTTAGCCAGTTTGCGCGTCCACAATGTTTTTCCGTTTGCACTGTCCAGAACCGTCAACCAACTGTTGCTTGAACTCTCCACAACCGGGCTATCCACAACCACAACGTTCTTCGCGGCAGTGATGCCATTTAGTCTAAAATTTTGCCTGGGGCTGTACGTCCACGCGACCTTCCCGCTCTTCAAGTTCAGATGACGGATACGATCCACGTATTTTTTCTTGTCAGGGTCATAATCGCTGTAGATTGTAACGTATTGGCGTGTTGTATCCACCTCTGCCTGCTGTCTTCCAAAGCCCCCATTCAGCCCCCATAATTTCTTGCCGGAATGCCGGTCAAGGGCATATATGGAACCTTCGTAGTAACCCCCGCTGAATCCCCCATCATCGCCTTTCATCAGGAGCACGTCATCCGTGGCTGCTTTTAAATATGTGTAGTTAATATCCCCCTGGTTGGTCCATAGCGGTTTCCAAGGGATTGTCTTCGGCAGCGTTGTGCCATACATTTTTGTTGTGAACCCATATTCATCCGCCCGGCTAATGTCCCCACTGGCAAAAACAGCGTTTCGATCCTTCTGCGGCAGATTCCAGCGAGTTCGCACCAGCTTGTCATTCTTGTTGAACGTGATCAGATATTGCCCATCTTCCCGTTCATATCTCCAGGTCTGTCCAATACTCATCGCGTAACCCGTGTCATTCAAGTTGGCCGATTTCTCTTTCCAATCTGGCTCGCCTAACCAGCCAGCCACCTGTTTGGAGTTGGTTCCTGGAGCCAGCTTGATATCCGTCAAATGACGTATAACCGAAGTCGGCAGCGATGCCGCTTGATCGAACCAGCCATCAGCCAGACTCATCCGTTGTTGTATGTCCTTTTCCTTGATCCAGAAGAGGCCTGGCCGATAGGTGGAGGATTCCTTGGTCCAGATTCGTGGGGCAATGGAGACCCCATACCATCCTTTCCACTTTGCAACAATAACCGCCTTATCTGTTAGTGTCTTCTGAGATGACCAGGTTGTAGAACTGTCTGGAGCCAGATACAACTTGCTGCCTGATTGGAGCGTGAAGCTTTGGGGAGCGGTTACCGTCATGCTTCTGCTCTCCTTCAGTGCATACCAACTTGGCAGCCAGAGGTTTCCATGGTCGGTGGACTTGAGCTGCACCCATTCACCCCGAACTGATGCCAGCGTATATTTCTCGTTTTTTGTTGTATAGTATTTAATTCCCATCTGGTCAGCAGCCACACTGCTGTCCCTCCTGTTTTGGAATAGAGGTATGTCATTCATGAGCGTAACCGAATCTCCTTGCTTGTAGGCCAACTGTGTTGATATGACTTGGGACTTGCCCCTAAGGCTTGTGGCGTTGTAACTGAAGCTTGTCCTCCAAGCACTACCATTTTGGAATCGAGCAACATCCATCCCGTCAACAGTACAGCTGATATTCCAGTCATGGTCATCCATTTGTACCCCATGCTCTGCCAGTCCGACCCCGTATTCACGCTCGTTCAACCCCATCCATTAGAAGTTATTTCCATATAGACGCTGCAAACAGGAAAAAGTTACCGTTTAACTCAATATATTTCTATCTTTCTCCCCGTATTACCTTACATCCACCATCGTAGCATGATAAGGAAAGGTAATCCCGATGTAATAAGCAACTGTTAGGGTGAGAATATAATAAAAAACAAACCACAGATCAGCTCGGGAATAGCCAATCTGAATGTAATACGTTCGGCTCGCCCCATCCGTAAATCCCTTCGCTTCCATCGCTACCGCCATTCGCTGTGCACGGCGAATGCTCTGTGCCAGCAGCGGAATAGCGTAACGCTTGAGTGTACCGTATACGTTCCAGCGAGAGCCGCGTCGCCGTGTCCCACGAATGCGAATCGCGTAGCGGAGCGTCTGGAATTCATCCAGCAAGATCGGGATCATGCGCATCGCGGCGAGAAAACTATAGGCATATTTGGCGGGAAGCTTCCACTGTTGCATTAGGGAATAAAAGAGACGTACCGGCTTGGTCGTAAGACCAAAGAGCAACCCGGCCGCTGCCATGCTTAGTGAGCGAAATCCCAGATGTAATCCGCGATAGAAGCTCTCTTCCGTAATGTGAATCAGTCCCCACTTATACCATGTGGTCTCGCCTTTACCAAACATCATCATACCTGTGGACGTGGAGATAAACACCAGGATGAATGGGGATGCGTACAAGATCAATCTGTACCACGGGTGTCCGGTCCAGCATAGTAATAGCATCATGGCTAATGCAACATTGGCCATGACATTCAGATTGTGAATAAGAATAACGATGACAAACATCACCGCCAGAATAATCATCTTCAATCCGGGATTGACGTTATGAAGCCAGGTTTCACGATGAGGAAACGACAGCTGCATCAGACAACCTCCCCTCATCTACCGTCCAGATTCGGGTGCAATATCTTTTTACAATTTCACGATCATGGGTAACCATCACGATAGCTGTTCCTTCACGCCGTAGCTGCTCCAGTTGTGCCAACATGGCGAATGTATTACGAGCATCCTGTCCGAATGTGGGTTCATCCAGCAACAGTATTCGCTGCTCTCTGACTAATGCCGACGCCACACTCAAACGTCGTTTCTGCCCCATTGATAATTGGTAGGGGTGGCGTTCGGACAAGTCGACGAGTCCAAATTGATTCAACATATGATCCGTCCTGGCGAGTCTTTCTTTCGCTGTAAGACTGCCTCCCAGCAATGAGAATTCCACTTCTTCCCCGACGGTGTTGGTCACAAATTGAAACTCCGGGTTCTGAAATACAAATGCAATCTGATCTGCAAGCTGTTCCGTTTTGCCAGAAGGCCGACTGTACACCTCATAATGACCTGTTGTTTTCAGGATTTTCATCAGAGATAACAGCAATGAACTCTTGCCAGCTCCATTCGCTCCGACAATCCCAACCCAATCCCCAGGCCATACTTTGGCTTGTTCAACCTGAATAAAGGGAATTTTCCCACGCCATCCGGTGAACTGCTGCAAGTCCAGTACAGGCCGATAAGCGGGTGACACAGACGATAAGCATGATACGTGAGGTATGGGGGATTTACCCGTTGTTTCGGATAAGCCAGACGAATGCTGTGCTTCCAGACTCCGAAAGCCCTGATTTTCACTGATTGGGTACGCTCCAAGCGTATTTTCCTTTTCTTCTTTGGTTGCCCTCTCCTGCTCATGCTCTTCCCACACGCCCGGATACCAGATTCCATACGCCTGCAACTTACTCCGTTCATCCGTAAATACCTGCTGTGCTGGTCCATCCGCCACGATCTTTCCTTCAGGTGATAACACAATGATGCGGTCAACCATATCCACAATCTCGTTTATTTTGTGTTCAACGATGATGATCGTTTTGTCACTGGCGATTCGTTTAACGGTGTCCCACACTTGGGAAGTACCCTCATCATCCAGCAGTGCCGTAGGTTCATCCAAAAACAATACCTCCGGGTCCATGGCAAGCATCGAAGCAATCGCAAGACGCTGCTTCATGCCCTGAGACATGGACTGGATCAATACACGATTCTGTTCCAGGAATAACCCCACTTGTTGCAGATAATATTCAATCAGCGCAGGCATCTTTTCACGCGAAATATTTCGATTTTCCAGAACAAATGCGATCTCCTCATCCGTATAGGACATACAGAATTGGGTATCCGGATCTTGAAAGACCACTCCTGCTTTGGCGGGAACCTGAATATCATCACATTTCATCGGAATTTCAACCGAACGTGGGATCAGACCGCTCAAGATTTGCAACAACGTCGACTTACCGGAGCCACTTGGGCCGAGCAACAGTACTTTCTCCCCTTGACGCACAGAAGAGACAAGCCTTGAAATACCAAGGCTTTCTCTCCCGGGAACTTGCATCTTAGATTCGTCACACTTACCGCTTGCGGAATCCCCTCTCCGCTCATCTAATCCAGCGCCTCATAATCCTGTTTGGATACCGGTCGGAGGGAGCGTGTTACACCGGTTAGTTCCAATGCTTTGGCGAGATAATATGCGAACACTCCTGCAATCAGGATGCTTCCGATAAAGCGGAATCCGATGAATAACGTATAATTCCAGGCCGAGAGTGAATCAATATACCCATACTGATAATCCAGCACAAGTGAAGCCGCTGCAGCTCCTATGGCTGCAAGACAAGTGGCAAACAGATTGGTTTTTCGATACAGGAATGCGGCGAAGAATATCTCGGCTCCCAACCCTTGCAACAGACCGTACACAAGTGTGGACATGCCCCATTCACTGCCCAGAAAAGCACTTACCGTTGAAGCCGCAACCTCGGCGAGAATCGCCACCCCTGGTTTACGAATGATAACAAAAGCAAACGTGCCCGCCATAAACCACATGCCGTAGATCATCTGCTCCGCATGAACGCCGAAGGGTTTCATCAAATCATATGTAGGTCCCCATATCTTGTAGATCACCCCAAACACCACTGCAATCACGATGGTTACCAGAATATCCGTTAATTTCAATCGCTTGTTGCCTGCTGTTGTTGCCATGTTCTCTACGTCCTTCCTTTGTTCCCTGTGAGGGTTGTAAAAGTGTGTGTTCAAAAAGACTGGTTTTCAGTACCAAGAAGATGGGATGAAGCTAGAAATGGAGTAGCAGAGCGTAGGGAAAACTACGTGAGCAACCGCAATGTTTCCGAAGGAAACATACTTCGTAAGCCTCCCGCTTATTTCGGCTGAATTCCATATTCGATGCTGATGATGCCGTCAGGCATCCTTCGTAATCAAAAGCAGACTTTTTGAACAACCTCTAAAAATAAACAAAAAAAGCCTCCCCGGTTCCGGGCAGGCCACGCATAGTATACAATCCTCACAATGATGTATCGGATGGATGTCGAAAATACGGATTATCAACCATTCCCTCTCCGCCTTGGTAGATACACCACTACAGTTCAAAGAAGTCGTCTGTTGTCATCCACGCTCATTTTCCACAGTTCACCTATACATATTGCAAATCCATGTTCTCTACGCTGGCATTACCCAGATCAGATGTACGGTCAGCGGCATAAGGCCACTCTCTCAGCCCAACTTCATTGAGCTCCCGGTTCACTTATTTCATTGCTTCTAATGTACAACAGATGGGTATTTGTGGCAATGCCCAGAAAATCATCATACTGCATTCAGGGTAAATGGGAAGGGGACATATAGTGATTCTATTCATTCGCTTTCCATAATATGCAACATTTAGGTTATGCAGTGCGTCTTAAACGTTGGAAGGAGATGAATAGTAATGAAAAAGTACAACTCTGCTTGGCAAATTAAAACATGGAAAATGATCCTTGCCGCTTCGGTACTTACCGCAGGCACGGCACCTGCCTTGCTCTCATCCACTGTAGCGGAAGCCGCAGCAACTAAACCTAATCCAACAGCCTATATTAACAATGTTAAAGCTCAATATGATGTTATCATACGGCAGGGGATTACGTACGTGGCATTGACGGAGCTTCAATTCCTCGGCAACTATACGTTTGGCTACAATAACAAAACCAAAGAGATCAGCATTAGCACAGGCGGCGATAAGTATGTGCTTACAGCGAACAGTAAAACAATGAAGAAGAATGGCCAAAGTGCGACATTGTCTTCAGCGCCGATTCTCGTGAATGGCAAAGCGATGCTTCCGCTCCGTGCCATCGGTGAAGCTTTTGGTGCCAATGTGCAGTGGAACCAGAAGGCCAAGGAAGCCTACATTTATACTACCGATGCTACTCTTGTAAAAGAATATAACAGTTCCGATCTGACTGTGGCGCGTGAAGCCGCACTTCATCTGCCACGCTTCTCTGAACTGGGACAAGCACGCCTGGATATTCGCAATCCTCGGGGTCCGGTGGATTCATCCATTGAATACATTTTTGAACAAGGCAAAAAGGATCATTTCTTCGTTATCGAGGATAACGATCTGGTCAGCTATTATGTCCTCAAAAATGGAAGTGCACTGCTACAATGGCAGGCGAACATCAGCAATAATGCCGGAACCATCGGTGACTTGTTCTTTATTAAAACCAAAGCCGTTGCTGAAGCGGGAACTCGTCCCTCCGTAGCAGGTCAAACCCTCGTATCATTCAAGTACTCTCGCATGCTTGAAGAAACTTCTTACGAGATCATGAACAAAACGGGCTCTATGGATACCGGTTCTGTTGTCCCGGAGAACGGAAAGGTCGTTGTTGAAGTACCGGGAGAGAACTAATCCGTGCCTCCATCATGACACTTGGCTCGGCAGAACTACACGATAACATCGATCGGCATTACAAAGAGCGTCCCTCAAAGTCAGTGTATTGATGACCTTGGGACGCTCTTTTGGAGTTATATTCCAAATTTATAGCAATCACAAGTGGCGCTTATCCTTTTACCCATCCTAGCGATTCAATCTCCTGCTCAATATTGGACATTGCCGGATTGACTGGTCTTACCTGAAGCAAACCCCTTGAACAGGGTTGGTACTTTGGAATAGCGGGTATTCGTAATTTTCCCTTGAGATACACTGCTGTCTGTACGCATAATAGCATCTTTTACATTGGAAATGTTGGAGTTATCCAGCGTCATGTTAACTGCGAAGGTCGTTCCACCATTTTGACGCACCAGCTTGCCGATATCATCCGCACGGAAATTTTTGATATTAATCGTTCCGGCTGCATTGATCTGGAATACTTTATCATAAGCCTTATACGCCGCACCGCCGGTAATGTTGACCGTTCCGGCCGACTTCAAGGTGAGTGCATCCTCACCCACATCCTCCCAGACTACATTCGATATACTACAGTTGCCATAACAGTGAACACCATCGGCAGCAGGGTATCCGATATTTACATTTTTGAGCGTAGCCCCTGCCTCCAGTCGAAATACCGGTTTCTGATTCTCTGCTTGAGACCCGTCACCCAATGTGGAAGGATTGGCTACAAATGTTTTGCCTTGACCGTCATAAGTTGTGCCCGCTGGAACAATAATCGTTGAATTAACAACTGTGGGCGCAGCAGCAGCCGGAACCGCACTAAATATGGAAGCAACCAGACCAGCGGACAACAACAACGTCAACATTTTTTTCATTACTTTATTCCTCCCTTATTTTCACGTTATTGGATCGAGTACAAGCCTGGGCTTGTACTGAAAGTTCGCCAGAGGTGCACCTCTGCCCAACTCACAACCTAATCCTACCAAATAAGGAAGGTAACTAGAATAATCATTAGATCAGATCTATCATGATATCGCACAATCCCTGTCATATCGGCATTTTTTGCAAGCCACGTCCATGGAACAATATGCTGATATCAACCTCTGGTATGCTCATTTGTAACGTATGTACCTCTAACTTCAATCCCCAATAACAAAGAAAGATCACTACATTTGTGTTTCAAATGTGTGATCTTGAATGGCTTACGACTTGCTCATATACGATGTCAGGCTCCAAATCTCTGACGATAACCGCACTTTCGACACAACTCTTCCACAGCTTCCCGTTTGGAAAAGCCATATACCAGATCGTTCGCTCGCTCACCCTCAATAATCTCGGAGAATGACTTCTCGTGTACATTACCCAAGTTAATCACACCCTCGCCATCAAGACAACATGGAACCACGGTTCCATCCACTAGCACAGCCGCCTGACTACGCAATGCGTGGCAGAAGCCTTTGCCATCATCTTCAGGTGCATCCAGACTTGGCCACTGGAACTCATGATCCTGATTCAGGTATACATTTGGGGCAATTTTGACCCCGCTGCCTGGCACGACTTTCTCCTCAATCCGAAAATCAAGATTAAACTCACGTTCCAGTACTTCCAGGGTCTCCCGATTACGATTCATCTGAGCATTCGTGAAGTTATCCTGCGTCAGATTCCATAGCCGGAATGAGATGATGACATTGTGTTTCACCGCCTCGTGTACAAAAGACAAAATGTTGCTCAGATACCCGTCACGATCGGTTGAACCTTCATGCCCATCGAAGCTGTGCAGGGAGAAATTCATCTGCCGCAGCGCCGGTTTGCCAAGCAATTTATGCTGAGTCTTGGGCAGCAATGTGCCATTCGTAGTAATGTTTACCTTGAGTCCCTTCTCATGAGCGGCATCAAGCAGCAGATCTATTTTGGGATGCAGCAAGGGTTCACCTTTGACATGTAGATAGATATGGTTGGTATGTGGTTTAACTTGGTCCAGTATATTGTTGAAGACTTCAGGGTCAATGAAACCTTTGGCACGCTGTGTCTGTGGACAGAAGCTGCATGCCAGATTACAGATACTTGTGATCTCAATATATACTTTTTTGAACGTTTTCAACTCGGGTCCCCATTCTGCCTGGGAGGGAAAATAATCCCACCTGCATTTGTGATCCGGCCAATATGCGCCATCCCTATCATATCGGGTTCGGGAGTAGAGGTAAATTAGAGAACGGATTTATCTGGTTGTGTCAAAATGATTTGGCTAGTGCCAAATGAACAGATTCAATCGCATGAATGCGTGTTGTATCAAATAAGGGAACTTCTGAATCCTCTGGTTTTACTAATAATCCAATTTCGGTGCAACCTAATATGATCCCCTCAGCTCCATCATCAACTAGCCTTTGGATCACCTTTTTATAATAATCTCTTGATATGGGCTCAATCTTCCCTAAACATAATTCCTCGTATATTATTTTATTGATAACTTCTCTATCCTCTTCATTCGGTATCAGAACCTTAATACCGTTTAATTCAATGCGTTTTTTATAAAAGTCCTGTTCCATCGTGTATTTTGTGCCGAGTAAACCCACCGTACTTATTTGGGACTTATGAATTTGATTTGCTGTTGTATCAGCAATATGTACGATGGGTAATGTCACTTTTTCTTCAACATGTTTAATCACTTTATGCATCGTATTTGTACAAATTACAATCATTTCTGCACCTGCCTTTTCCAAAGACTGAGCAGCATTCCCTAATAAATCACCAGCACTTTCCCATTCACCTTTAGCTTGGTAACGCTCAATTTCTTCAAAATCCACGCTATATAAAATGCATTTGGCTGAATGCAATCCTCCCAATTTATTTTTCACTTCTTCATTAATAATTCGATAATATTCCAACGATGACTCCCAGCTCATTCCACCAATAAGGCCAATCGTTTTCATATACACTCCCCCTTCCATTTAATACATCCCGTAAGCAACATATAGAAATTTAATAGATATTGTATCGTATCTGTTTTATTAAATAAACCCACGGCCCTTTACATTCCACTTGCATGTGATATATGCTGAACACACAACTGCATATCTTGTACATTTACACTAGGGGAGCCTTGCGGCTGAGACGAATAGGACTATTCGGACCCTTTGAACCTGATCTGGATCATACCAGCGGAGGGAAGTGGAGCGGCCTTTTGGTAAGCGGAATTTTTCATGTATGTGAAGATAAATTGCGAATTTAACTTACAGACCCACTCATTTCTCCGGAAATGGGTGGGTCTTTTTATGCTCTTTTGCAGAGCACAGGATGCGTTGTAATTCCAACGGTCTGACATAAAGGAGGTGAGAACCCGATGACCAACCATCTAACGATCAAGAACGTTAGCTTCGCTTTTCCTGAAAAAAAGGATTCACCCGTGCTCGCCAATGTGTCGCTTCAGGTACAACAAGGACAATTTGTCTCGCTCATCGGCTCCAGCGGATCTGGCAAAAGTACACTCTTCAAGCTGCTCGCAGGCTTGCTTGAGCCAACCGTTGGCACCATCGATATAACGGATGTGCCGCGAGGAGAACGGCTCGGACGAGTCGCCTATATGCCGCAGAAAGATCTGCTGTTGTCCTGGCGGACCGTCATGGAGAACTGCCTCCTGCCTGCGGAGTTGGCACCCCACCGACAGGACAGAGACAAGCTACGGGCCAACATCATGGCAGGATTGACACGGTTCGGCCTGTCGGGTTATGAACAGGCCTATCCAGATGAATTGTCTGGCGGCATGCGGCAGCGGATAGCACTGCTTCGCACCATCCTTACAGGCGGTCAGCTCATGTTGCTGGATGAACCCTTCGGTGCACTCGATGCCTTAACCAAACGAGACATGCATCGCTGGTTATTGGAGCTGTGGGAAGGCTTTGGCCAAACCGTTCTGTTCATTACACATGACATTGAAGAAGCCCTGCTGTTAAGTGACCGGATCATCCTGTTAACTCCAGGAGGGCATGGTACGCAGTTACGGGAGATGACAGTTCCTTTGCCGCGGCCAAGGCATTCGGACATGATCTACGAACCAGCTCTTGTGCAGATGAGAAGACAACTGGAGGAACAATTGCATGCAAAGGCATAAAGGTAAAGCTAGCTTCTGGCCGTGGTGGTCGAAGTGCTTTTCCCAATATGGTCTGTTTATTATGCTCATGCTCTTATTACTCGCGATCTGGGAAGCGATTGTGCGTATGGGATGGGTGCCTTCCTTCATCATTCCCGCGCCAACGGCCATCGCAGGCTCACTGGTTGAGCATCGTCATCTGCTGCTGACCACCCATCTGCCTGCGACCTTTGTTGAGGTTGCTGTTGGTTTTGGAATGTCCATAGTGACCGGAATTACGCTGGCAACAGGCATGCATATGAATCGATCGATTGAAAAGGCTTTGTATCCCTTCATCGTGATCAGTCAGACCATACCGCTGATTGCCCTGTCTCCCGTGTTCATCCTGTGGTTTGGCTATACACTGTGGAGCAAAGTCGCCGTGGTGTTCCTGATTGCGTTCTTCCCCATTGTGGTCAGTACCTACGATGGACTTCGCCAAGGCGATCCAGAGCAGCGTGAACTGCTGCTCACCATGGGTGCCAGCAAGTGGGATATTTTTCGCAAACTCCAGATTCCTTTGGCCCTTCCCTCTTTTTCTCGGGGCTAAAGATGTCTGTGGTGTATTGCGTGGTTGGGGCAACAATTGGTGAATGGCTCGGTGGCAGCAAAGGCCTCGGATACTTCAGCCGCCGCATGTCCAGCAACATGAATACGGATGCGATGTTCGCCGCTATTGTGCTGTTATCCCTGCTGGGTATCGTTTTGTTTGCACTGATCGCCTGGCTGGAGAAACGGTTTGGCACACGGCGTCATGGAGAGAAAAAATAATTGGATAAAAAGCTACAAACCAAAATGATGAAATGAGGAACTTCATTTATGACTAACAAAGGTATATACGCCCTTCTTCCCATCACGCTCATAAGCCTGTTGCTAATCGTTAGCGGATGTGGCACCCCGGGCGTTGGCAAAAACACGCCAACACCAGATTCAAAAACCAATGCACAGACACAGCAAGCAGATTCGCCTGTAACTGAGCCGGCATCAGACACCAAGGACAAACTGTCCATCATGCTCGATTGGTACCCGAATGCAGTACATTCCTTCATCTATGTTGCTCAGGAAAAAGGATACTTTGCAGACCAGGATCTCGATGTCGACATTCAGATGCCTGCGGATACCAATGATTCACTCAAACTTGTGGCTGCCGGTAAAATCGATCTGGCTCTAAGCTACCAGCCCCAAATCCTGCTTGCGCGTGGCGAGAACATTCCTGTGCGTTCCATTGCCGCTGTCGTTCGGCACCCGCTTGTGCATCTGTTGACCGAAGCCAATGGAAACGTGAGTTCACCCAAAGATCTTGAGGGAAAAACGGTGGGCTATTCTTCGATTCCGCTGTATGAAGCGATGGTGCGTACGATGATCAGCTACGATGGTGGCAACCCGGATAACATGAGTCTGGTTGATGTTGGATTCGATCTGATTCCTTCCCTGGCTTCCGGACAGGCGGATGCAATTATGGGTGGTTTTATTAACCATGAACAATTGATTTTGGAGAAAGAAGGCCATGCCATGAAATCGATTAACCCTGTCGACTACGGCGTGCCTGATTATTATGAATTGGTCCTGACCGCAAGTGAGGCTGGCATTGAGACCAAAAAAGAACAGCTGACCCGATTCGTCAAAGCGATCCAGGAAGGACAGAAATATGTGACAGAGCATCCCGAAGAAGCCTTGAATATTCTGCTTGCTCATGAGAATGATACGTCTCCGCTTGACCCGGAGATCGAAACCAAAAGCCTGGCTCTTCTACTGCCCCTCATGAATGAAGAAGGTCAACCGTTTGGTCAGCAAGAAATGGCGTCGTGGGAGAATGTACGTGCATGGCTCGTGGCCACCGAACTGATTCCTGAATCGGTGAAAGCCGAGGATGCTTTTGTTAATCTGCAAGAAGAGTAAGGAAAATAGGGCTACGTGAACGAAGGGAAAGTGAATACAAGAAAGGGATCGAGGAGTAAGTGTAATGAAAGAAAAGAGAAGTTAGCAAGAACGTTGGGATCGGATGCATTAGGATTTGCGAAATGGAATTGCTTTCTGAACGGGTATTGTTTTGGCTGGAGCAAGCTTTGGAGGATCCGATTTTTTAGTAATTCTGGGTGGCTTAATGTGAATTTGGGGCGATCGAGTACCTCGTATGCGTTTGGGTGGCATGATATGTGGTCGGGTACCTTGTACGCGTTTTGGGTGGCATGATATGCGATCGGGCGCCTTGTATGCGTCTGGGTAGCATGATATGTGATCGGGTACCTTGTGCGCGTTTGGGTGGCATGATATGTGGTCGGGTACCTTGTACGCGTTTTGGTGGCATGATATGCGATCGGGCGCCTTGTATGCGTCTGGGTAGCATGATATGTGATCGGGTACCTTGTGCGCGTTTGGGTGGCATGATATGTGGTCGGGTACCTTGTACGCGTTTTGGTGGCATGATATGCATTTGGTCATATTGCGCATATCTTCAAATCTACCGTGAGCTGGATCGCACCTTAATGTTACCCGGATTAGAGCAGCGGCGAGCGCTAACGAATCTGAGACGTCTTATTCGAGGGTTTAAAGCAGTCTCAGAAATCTAAGGAATCTGAGACACGCTATATCAGAATAAACAGCCGTTTACAGCGTTTTAATCAAGGAATTTTGGAAAATAACGTGTCTGAAGTTCCTTACATTTTAAAAGTAGGATTTGACGGCCAAATAAGACGGCCTGGGTTCTTTAGAAACACCGTCTGGCCATTTGCATGGGATTCGCCAAAGCTGCACCATCAATTTCCTGGGAGTAATTGTTCAGTACCCGAACCATCGCTACAACTTCTCCTGAAACATTCGATATGCTCTCCATCTGTGTTCTCATCCATGCCATGTTATGTTTGCCCGACTCTGCCGTAGCCAGTGCACTTGTGGCCGCATCAGACACAACAATCGAGGATTCAGAGATATCCGTTATGCCTTTTGCGATCTCTTCCATGTTTCGTTTTTATATTGCTGTTTTTTGAATTGTAGCGCTTTTCTAAAGTAGCATTTCTGTCCCATTTACATTTTATGTGGATCCACCTTTCAGCTGTTTCAATCAAGGCTAGCTATAGATCAAGGTGATTCAATTTCCCTTCTATATCAAGTTACCAAAATCCATTTTTAGTGAGTTATGAAATTGATTTATTTTTACGTTTCTATTTTACTGATGCTTTCGTACCTCTTGTTGTCATTACACTCTGCGCCATAATCAGGCAAGGAGACTCATATTCTATTATTCTGCTGAGTGACTCTGCATATCAGGCTTCTGCCGGTGGTGTTACTTCAAAACAAGGAGGAAATTAGATGTCTTATCTGGAACGTGTTCGTACGCAAAATCCGCTGGTACACAATATTACCAACCTTGTCGTGGCTCCTTTTACCGCCAATGGTCTGCTCGCACTGGGTGCGTCCCCTTTATGGCCTATGCTCATGAAGAGGTCGCTGATGTCGCCAAAATGTCAGGCGCCGTGGTACTCAACATTGGTACACTCGATGACAAAATCGTTCAGGCGATCCGACTTGCAGGCCAATCGGCTAATGCGCATCATGTGCCTGTGGTGCTTGATCCCGTCGGTGCGGGCGCAACCGCCTATCGTACAGAAACCGTTCAGATGCTCGTTCGTGAGCTTCGTCTCACGGTACTGCGCGGCAATGTTGCGGAAGTCGCCAATGTCATTGGCGAAAGCTGGGGTATCAAAGGAGTCGATGCAGGATCAGGTGAAGGTGACCGGATCGAAATTGCGGAGCGGGCAGCTCAACAACTTGGCTGTGTCGTGGTCATCACGGGAAAAGAAGATATCATTACCGATGGACAGTCCACATTTCTCACAAGTAATGGACATGCACTGCTCACTCAGGTCACGGGTGCTGGCTGTCTGCTCAGTTCGGTGATTGGTGCTTTTGCAGCCATCGCGGAATCGGAAGACGATATTCTGGACAGTGTTGTTGAAGCACTCACTTTTTATAGCGTCAGCAGCTGAACTCGCGGCAGAGAAGACAGCTCATCAGGGACCCGGCAGCTTCCAGATCGAGTTGTTGAATCAACTGGCACAAGTAACGCCCAACCTCTTGGCAGATCGCGCACAGATCCGTCAGATCCGTGGAGGTGCAGTATGAGCATTGCTCAAGCGCTAACCATTGCAGGCTCCGATAACGGGGGCGGCGCAGGAATTCAGGCCGATCTGAAAACGTTCCAGGAGCTTGGTGTATACGGCATGACGGTTATCACGGCTATAGCTGCCCAAAATACAACAGGTGTACAGGGTGTCTTTCCCATCCCTTACGATGGCATTGCCCAGCAGTTGGACTCAACCGGAGAAGACTTTCAGCCAACCGCGGTGAAGACCGGCATGTTATATAGTGCCGAGATTATTCGACTCGTCGCTGAGAAGTGGCAGCAATATCGTTGGTCTAATCTGGTCATCGATCCCGTGATGGTCGCCAAAGGCGGTGCCCCCCTGCTCCAGCAGGAAGCTGTCCAGGCGCTGGTTACGGAACTGCTGCCCCATTCCCTGATCACAACACCTAATATTCCGGAAGCCGAACTGCTTACCGGAATGTCCATCACGAATCTTAGTCAGCGGGAAGAAGCCGCAAGAAGGATTGTAGAGATGGGCTCAACGTATGCTTTGGTCAAAGGTGGTCATGATGAAGGAAGTGGCATGATCGTGGATGTCCTCTATGATGGGCAGTCTTTTCATTATCTGGAGAATGTTCGTGTAATAACACGTCATACACACGGAACGGGATGCACATACTCTGCCGCCATCACCGCAGAGTTAGCCCAAGGTTCATCTGTTCTGGCTGCTGTCACGACCGCGCGAGCATTCATTCAGGCAGCCATTGAAGATGAACTGGGGATTGGGGCCGGACACGGGCCAACGAATCATTTTGCGTATCAGCGCAGACAGCGGGGTGAGCAGTGATGCGCCCTTGGGATGCAGAAGCGGTACGACACGCGATGCAGGTGTATTTGGTGATGGGCAGCGTGAATACAACGCAAGATCCTGTTGAAGTGCTGCGCCAGGCCATTGCTGGCGGCATTACGTTGTTCCAGTTCCGCGAGAAAGGGACTGGCGCCCTGGCCTGCGAAGCTCGCATGACGCTTGCGATGCGGCTTCGCGAGTTGTGCAGCCAGCATGGGGTCCCGTTCATCGTGAACGATGATGTGGAGCTGGCTGTAGCGGTGGAGGCCGACGGCGTACATGTCGGCCAGGATGATGCGGACGCGGCGCTGGTACGCGCCCGCATTGGAGATGGGCGGATGCTTGGCGTATCCGCCCACTCCGTGGATGAGGCGCGCCGTGCCGTGCAGGCGGGCGCCGACTACCTTGGCGTCGGGCCCATGTACCCGACGCGCTCCAAAGCGGATGCCCACGCTGTGCTGGGCCCCGCAGGGGTGGCGGAACTGCGCGCCGCAGGCATCGCAGTTCCGATTGTGGGTATCGGCGGCATTACGCCCGATACCACGGCCGCCGTGATGGCGGCAGGAGCCGACGGCGTAGCCGTCATCTCCGCCATCGTGGGCGCGGCCGACGTGCGCGCAGCGGCTGCGCAGTTCGCTGCGGCAGTGCGCGGGATGCAGGCGTAGCCCTGCTCTCCCTGCACTGCCAGCCTGTGGGCTGCACCAAATATATGGTGCAGCTCTCCCACTTCCCCCTCTCCTCTCCATAACAGAGGAGCCCCACAACAACCAAGCGGCGCCGCAGCATCCCATGTCTTTTACATAGAAGCCCAGCCGCCCCCCCTGCAGTGACTGAATGTTACAATTATTTCGTCACACCTATTCGCATATATGTATACCCACTCATATTCTAATCAGCTCTATTCACATCCAGTCATATCTACACACATTCCAATCGGCATCAATTACATCCACCCATATATAGTGGTAAACGTAATCTCTCATCATCAGCTCTATTTCCCTGTAAATGACATAAGGACATTTGAACCTTCCTCAAGTAGTGGACCGTATCGTTCTTATGATTAACCTTATGAACATGCTGGATATATGCCAGGGTAACGTGGTAGATAAATTGAATCGACCCGAGTTGTTGCCACAGTTATGAGCCCTATCCCGCCTACTGCCTATTGAATACATAAAAGGGACGTATGCCCTCTCAGGCGTTACGTCCCTTTTATGTATTGAAGTACCTCAGCCGCAATGTGAACAAGCCTAACTGCTGCTCACTCTGAGTACTTTATAAGTAACTTTTAAAATAATTGCTCTTTATTACGTTTTTCTTCTGCTTCCAGCTCTTGAATATTTCCTTTTCACCAGATGCTTAGGATGATGAGCATTCAGTTTCTTCTGTCAAACGTTCTTCATTTTGCTGCCAGTGTCCAAAGTCTCTCAGATTAAGCTCTTGGTGCGTGATCCGATGAAGTTGCGTCTGAAGCCAGACTGGTTCTCGCCATCCGACCAGGAATCTGCCATGCAGATACAATCGCCAGTACAATGAATAACAGATCGATCGGTTGACTGAAATAGTCCTGGAAGGTCTCCACAAACGCACTGATCATCTCGCTATCAAACACGAGTTCCATCACGCTCACATCGCCAAACAGTTCGGAAGTAAAGTAAACCACCGTCAGATATTTCCCCAGCAAAATGCCCACGAGTGCAAACAGTACAGCAATAATCTTATGTACCGTCGCAATTCGTTTATTGGAGAACAACACAACTGCGTAGCCTGTGAGAGCTCCAATCAAAATCGCAATTAATCCTACCTCATACTCGGTCATTGCAGCAATAGTTGCCCACACGATGCCTCCCAGAATGGCTGCAATTAAGCCACCAATGATCGGCAGACCGATTTTAACTCCTTGTTTCTCTTCCACGTTGTCTTTCCCTCCTGAGTCATGCATAGGCTTCTTTTCCAGAATTCACCTTTCCTATGAAACCACAAAAAAGCCTATAATTCAACATTTTTCTGCTGTGAGCAAAAATATTTATATATCAGAAAAGATATAATAAGTCTCTATTTCCTAATTCCCACCCAAATTTATCATATTAAATTTATCCACAAACATCTCATAACCAATCCCTCAGTACACATAAAAAAATATCCCTTCCAACAGCATAATAGCCGTAGAAGGGATGTTATCCGTATCTATATCTTATGCATAACGACGTAGTTCAGAAAACTACATTGGATGACTCGCTCTATCTTATCTTTGCACTTCCTGGGAAGGCTCAATGACAGCTGCAATCTGTGCCAAAATGGCATCCACCGATGCCGGATCATGCACATCATACTCATCAATGTTCAAGCGCAGCACAGGGCAAGCCGTAAATTGATTAATCCATACCGAATAGCGCTCATGCATGTGCTCCCAATACGAACGATCCGTTTGAATCTCCATCTCACGACCGCGTTCTGTAATACGACTCAAAATCGACGGCAGGCTGCCTTCCAGGTAGATCAGCACGTCTGGGTGTGGGAAATAAGGTGTCATCACCATCGCTTCAAACAAACTGCTGTATGTCTCAAAATCTGTAGCAGACATGGTTCCTTGATCTGCATGCATTTGTGCAAAAATGCCCGTATCCTCGTAGATGGAACGATCCTGTACAAATCCCCCGCCCAGTTCAAAAATCTTTTTCTGTTCCTTGAAGCGCTCTGCCAGGAAATAAATCTGCAGATGAAAGCTCCAACGCTCGAAGTCATGATAGAACTTCTCCAAATATGGATTATGATCAACTTGCTCGAGAGAAGTCTTGAAATTCAAACGCTGTGCAAGCGCAGCTGTTAACGTGGATTTGCCCACTCCAACCGTACCTGCTACCGTAATTAACGCATTCGATGGAATGCCATAGTTATTCATATGATATACTCCTTTACCTGATTAACAATCTGCCTGAAGTGTTCAGGATGTTCCACAAAGTCAAGTTGCTCTGCATTGACCTTAATCATTACTGGCGGATTTGAGCTATTTGCCAGATAGTCCATACCTGTTTTGTAATCAGCGATCAATTGTTCCATATATGCCGGGTCCATGTCTTGCTCAAATGAGCGACCACGCTTGTTAATGCGGTACATCAACGTATCGAGTTCAGCTTCAATATACAGCACCAGATTGGGCTTTGGCAGATCATCTGTTAACAGATGATAGATTTGACGGTATTTATCCCGCTTCGTTCCTTTTAAGGTGCGATCGGCAAAAATCATGTTTTTATAAATATGATAGTCCGAAATAACTGGGGTATTCTGCTCTACATAATGAGCACCCGTGTCCTCCAATTGTTTAAACCGATTACACAAAAAGAACATTTCCAATTGGAAGCTCCACTCGTCGATATCCTGATAAAGGAAGCTAGAAATGGATTCTCTTCTACGATTTCTTTAACCAGCGGAAGATTCAGTTCTTGGGAAAGCATCGTTGCCAACGTTGTTTTCCCTGCTCCGATCGGACCTTCCACGGCAATAAACGGGGCTGATTTCATCGTGTTCACTGTTCCTCCTCGTACTTATGCGTGTTTCCGTTATCTATATAGACCTCACCTATTGTATCACAGCTTTAAGGATTGGAAGGCCAGTATTTTATGTATATAACAAGTCAATTCATACCACAGGAATACATTAAAATCAGTACCATCCGTTGAGCGGGTGTTTTTTCGCGTTACACGCTCTCAACCAGTCAAAGACATAAATAAAAAGGACACACTCGAAATCATTCAAGTGTGTCCTTCAATTGCTTGGCG